>USJI01000210.1 GCA_900554975.1 uncultured Ruminococcus sp.
CTGCATTTACCTTTATGTGATCACCGTCATAAGGATGATTTTTAAGTTCGTCAATGTACTCTTCAAGGCAGAGATTATTCTGTGTCATGTAAACTGCATGAGGGATACCGACATATCTGAACTGATAGCTTTTAGCTTCAACACCGGTTTTATCTTCCTTGCCGTCAGGATAACGTACAACGAAACCGTAGTTTGCACAGTTGTCTGAAATCCATGAATAAGGTTCTTCAGCAGTATAGTAATAAGATGAACCTTCATCAGGGAAGATACCGAGATCCATGCTCAGACCTGTATGATATTCGGAGCATCCGCCCTTTATGCTTGACGTTCCGGCATTGTAAAGGTCGTCCTGATATTCTTTCGTTCTGTATCCTGAAACAACCATTATATCTGTATTGCCGGTTTTGTCATAAAACGCCTGCATCATTGAGTTCAGGGCATTGATAGTAACTGATGAAAGACTTGTTTCATAGTCATTTATCTTATATGTATCATTCATCAGCTGGTAGATAGGAGTAATTGTGCTTTCTTCATCACTTGCCGGGAACGAGTATTCATGACTTGCATTTACAAGAATAAGATCGCCTTTTAATACATCGTTAGGAAGTGCACTTACTGTCGAGTAGTTTTCAAGTGAAGCAAGGGAAGAATCATCCGAACCGCTGTTTACATCATCAGATGTATCGCTTTTATTTTCAGTAGGTACTATCGACGATGTGTTTCCCGATTTTGATGAATCATTTTTTCCGCATGATTTGCAGCAGGAAACAAGCAGTATTATAAGAACAATAAATATTGCAGCTGCTCCGATAACACGGTCATATCTCACTCGGGGTTTTCTTCTTCTGTAGGTACTCATTATAAAATAAAATTCCTTTCTGATAGGTTTTATATTCTATATAATAGCATATTTCTTTCAAATTGTAAATAAAAATAGTGTGACAGAATGCACAAAAATGAAAAAAACATGAAAAAATAAAGTTTAAAGCCCAAAAACGGCAGAAAATAGTGAAAAAAAATATGCAAACTTAACAAATCGAAAATTAACTCTTGACATTTGTCTCTTTTGGGTGTATCATGTATACATAAACTTAATACAACAAATTAATTTTGAAACAATGGCGTTTCAGTGGTTTGATTTTTTATATTTCAATACCGCTGAAGCGCTTTATTTATTTAAAGGAGGATTTTATTATGTCAGAGGTTCAGACAGTAGCAGATTACTTTGGTTGTAACGTTTTCAACGATAAGGTGATGAAAGACAGATTACCGAAAAATGTTTATAAATCTGTTATGAAAACTAAGAAATTCGGTATTGCACTTGACAGCGATGTTGCAGATGTTGTTGCAAATGCAATGAAGGACTGGGCTGTTGAAAAGGGAGCTACTCATTATACTCACTGGTTCCAGCCAATGACAGGTATTACAGCTGAAAAGCATGATGCATTTATTACTCCTCAGGGCGATGACAGCGTTATTCTTGAATTTTCAGGCAAGGAACTTATTAAAGGTGAACCTGATGCCTCATCATTCCCTTCAGGCGGTCTGAGAGCAACATTTGAAGCAAGAGGATATACAGCATGGGACCCTACTTCAAGTGCTTTCGTAAAGGACGGTACACTTTACATACCAACAGCATTCTGCTCTTATACTGGTGAAATTCTCGATAAGAAAACTCCGCTTCTTCGTTCAATGGAAGTTGTAAACGATCAGGCACTCAGAATTTTAAGATTATTCGGAAATACAACAGCAACAAGGGTTACTACAACAGTAGGTCCTGAGCAGGAATACTTCCTTGTTGACAAAAAATATTATGACCAGAGAAAAGACCTGATGCTCACAGGCAGAACATTGTTCGGCGCAATGGCTCCTAAGGGTCAGGAACTTGAAGATCACTATTTCGGTAACATCAAGCAGAGAGTTTCAGACTTCATGAAAGATCTTGACTGTGAACTCTGGAAGCTTGGAATCTACTCAAAGACAAAGCATAATGAAGTTGCTCCGGCACAGCATGAGCTTGCTCCTATATTCACTACTTCAAATATTGCGGCTGACCACAACCAGCTTACAATGGAAATCATGAAAAAGGTTGCCCTGAAACATGGTCTTGTATGCCTGCTTCACGAAAAGCCATTTGCAGGTGTTAATGGTTCAGGTAAGCACAACAACTGGTCAATTTCATCAAACGATGGTCAGAACCTTCTTGACCCGGGCGATACACCAATGGAAAATATGCAGTTTATCACATTCCTTTGTGCTATTATCAAGGCTGTTGATGAATATGCTCCATTGCTCAGAATTTCTGCTGCATCTGCCGGAAATGACCACAGACTTGGTGCAAACGAAGCTCCTCCGGCTATAATTTCAATGTTTATCGGTGATGAACTTCAGGGTGTTCTTGATGCTATTGAAAACGGCACTCCTGTTGCTGAAAATTCAGACAAGATTTTTGAAATTGGCGTTGATGCACTTCCTAACTTCCCTAAGGATGCAACAGACAGAAACAGAACATCACCTTTCGCATTTACAGGCAATAAGTTTGAATTCAGAATGCTTGGCTCTGCTGATTCAATTTCATGTACAAATGTAATGATGAATACTATTGTTGCTCAGGTACTCAGCGAATTTGCTGATGAACTTGAAAAGGCTGATGATTTCAAGTCTGCTCTTAAGGCACTTATCAAAAAGACTATCAAGGAACACAAGAGAGTTATTTTCAACGGTAACGGTTACTCAGATGAATGGCTTGCAGAAGCTGAAAGAAGAGGACTTCCAAACCTCGTTTCAACTGTTGATGCACTTCCACATTACACAGATGAAAAGTATATCAAGATGTTTGAAAAGTTCAAGGTTTATACAAAGGCTGAAATTTACTCAAGACAGGAAATCCTTCTTGAAAATTACAGCAAGGTTATCAATATTGAAGCTCTTACAATGCTTGATATGGCTAAGAAGCTCATTGCACCTGCTGCACTTGAATATACAAAGTTTGTAAGTGATGCTGTCAATGTAAAGAAGAGTGCCGGAATCGACAGTTCTCTTGAAGAAAAGATTGCCGGAAAGCTTTCGTCACTCACATCTTCTATCTATTCA
>USJI01000211.1 GCA_900554975.1 uncultured Ruminococcus sp.
TTACACTTATGTTTATTATCTCAACAGCTATAATTATGTCAGTCTGTACGAATATAAACTGAAAGGCGGATTTTAAAATGGAACTTATGAAAAAAATCATACTGTCAGCCTGTTTCCTGAGTATAGTTATCACCATAGCAGATTCCATAAAGCCGGGGGATAAATTCAGCCGGCAGCTTAAAATGCTATTTTCACTTGTGTTTATAACAGGGATTGTTTCCGCCGCACTAAGATGTGATTTTAGCTTTGATTTTCCCGCATTTGCAGATATAGAAAATTATGATGCATACAATAATATGGAGAATACGGCAGAAAATGCAGTAAAAGAAGAAACTGAAAAAGAAATGAATATTTAGGGAATTTGCTGACAGATCAGGGGATAGAATATGAAAAAATCACTTCGTATGTAAATATTTCGGAGGATAGCAGCATAAGTATAGATAGAATCGATTATAAGGGAAGTGAATTTGAACAAGCCTGTGATGTAATAAAAAAGAATCTTGAAATTACGGAGGTGAATCAGGTTGAATAAATTAAGTGGAATTATAAATAAGCTCAGAAATGGAGCAGGAGTAAAGCTTATTATTGCACTCGGACTTGCCGGAATGCTGATAATCATGTTTTCGGAAATATTCTCAGATAATCAGAAGAAAAGCAAAACTGATGAAACTCCCGAAATCAGTGCAGAAAGCGGCGTTTATGACAATTATGCAGAGCAGATGGAAATTCAGCTGAAACGAATCCTTGAACGCATTGACGGAGTTGGCAAATCGGAAATCATGGTGACAGTCGGTGCAACCGAGGAATATGTTTACGCACAGGAAGGCAAAACACAGACAGGCGAAAAGAACACTTCTGAGGAAAGCCAGTATGTAATCATAGGTTCCGGCGGCGGAAAACAGGCATTGCTTAAAAAGATTGTCAGTCCTGAGATAAGTGGCGTTGTAATTATATGTGAAGGAGGGGACAGTAGTATCGTAAAGGAAAGAGTATACAACGCCGTATCAGCCGTTTTTAATATACCTTCACAAAGAATATTTGTGACAAAATCAAGTGATTAAGGAGAAATTCAATATGAAAAAGCCATCATTCATTATCGGAAAAAAGCAGATAATTTTAACTTGTATGACCCTTATGCTCGGTGTAGCTGTATATGTAAATTATTCTCTCACAGATAATCCGGTAAAAGAAAAGAAGAGTATTTCGGCAAATGCTGATATATCTTCATCACAACCGGAAACTGAGGAAAGCTGTACTGAGGATATGAATGCCGAAGATGCTGCGGCAGAAAATTATGGAAACGGAGAATCCGCAGAAGATTACTTTGCACAGGCAAGACTTGAAAAGATGACAAATCGTGACGAAGCTGTCCAGACACTTCAGTCTATAATGGGCGGCGGAGATATTACAGAAGATGAAATGGTTACAAACGCTCTGGATGCAGTTGAAGTTTCAAAGCTTATTGAAAGTGAGGGCGAGATAGAAACTCTTATCAAAGCACAGGGTATAGAGGACTGTGTAGTATATCTTGACGGTGAAAGTGCAAAAGTTGTTGTGAAAACTGAAGGTCTTGACAAGGCGAAAGCGGCGGCAATTAAAGATATTATACTGGGAGAAGTTACAATTCCTGCCGAAAATATAAGAGTTTTTGAGGTGAAATAAAGTTAATTTTGTTTATTATTAAAATAAACAGTTGTTTATTCTGAAATTTGTGGTATAATGTATATATGGAAAGTACAGTCTGACGGAAATTTGTTTTTCCGTCAGCTCTGTTTAATTATTTTTGCTATAAAATCGGACTGCAAAAACGGAGGCATTATATGACAAGAAGAGAAATAAGAGATAACGCATTTATACTGGTTTTTGAAAATCTGCTGCGCGATGACCCGATAAATACATTATATGAAGAAGCTGAAGAATCAGATAAAGTAACAGTTAATGATGAAGTTAAAAAGCTTGTGGACGGTGTTGTAGAACACGCTGAGGAGCTGGACGAAAAAATATCCGCATTCAGCAAGACAAGAAGCATATCAAGAATTTCAAAAATAAATGTTGCTGTTTTGCGTATAGCTGTATATGAAATACTTTATGATGACATGACACCGACAAATGCTGCTATAAGCGAAGCTGTGCTTTTGTCTGAAAAATATGCCTATAAGGAAGATACAAGCTTTGTAAACGGTGTTTTAAGTTCATTTGCAAAAAGCCTGTCAAACGAGGAGACACCTGCAAATGTCTGAGTTTCTGGGAATTGATACCAGCAATTACACTACATCTGCCGCCGTATATGACGATGAAACCGGAAAAATTATTCAGAATAAAAAACTTTTGCCTGTAAAGGCTGGTGAGTGCGGACTCCGCCAGAGCGACGCTGTGTTCCATCATGTCAGTCAGCTGACGGAAGTTGCATCGGATATTGTCAGAAATACGGGCAAAATCAAGGCGGTCTGTGTATCATCAAGACCAAGAAACATTGAAGGCTCGTATATGCCGTGCTTTCTCCCTGGAAAAATGGCAGGAGAGCTTCTTTCAGCCGCTTATAAATGCGATATCTATTATACCGCTCATCAGATAGGGCATATTGCCGCTGCATTGTATTCATGCGGCAGAACGGATTTGTTTGCTGAACAGTTTATTTCGTTTCATGTAAGCGGCGGAACAACTGACGTGTTGCTTTGCAGACCTGGTACTGATGAAATAATATCTGCCGAACATATCGGCGGAACGCTCGACCTTAACGCAGGACAAGTTATTGACAGGACAGGTGTTATGTTAGGACTTGATTTTCCATGTGGAAAAGAACTTGAAAAACTTGCTTTGCAATCACATAAAAGTTTTAAAATAAAATCAGCTGTGAAAGGTACAGGCTGTTGTCTGTCGGGAATTGAAAATCAGTGCCGCAGAATGTTTGAATCAGGTGAAGCAAAAGAAGATGTTGCAGGTTTTTGTATAGCATCTGTTTACAGTGCTGTAAGGGATATTACAAAGGCGGTTATAAAGAAATATGGAAATCTGCCACTTATATATGCAGGCGGTGTTATGTCATGCAGGATAATTGCTGATAAAATATCAGAAGAATTCG
>USJI01000212.1 GCA_900554975.1 uncultured Ruminococcus sp.
AAGTAATAGTATTCATATTCGGATAAGAAATTGTAATAGAGTCATTTGAATCTATACCGCTTCTTTTAAGTACAACAGTACCAGCATTTTTAAGCTGTGCCGCATTGACTGTTGCCGCATACTGTCCGAGTGTTATTGTAAAATTGTTTCCCTGTGTAAGGGTAAAGCTCATTGTAGCTTCACCGCTTCCTGAGAACTGATCACCAACAGATTTAACTGTAAAATACTGTCCGATGTCTTCCGGAAGAGTAACTGTACCGGAATTTACACCGAAATCAGCATTGACAATCTCTGCACCTGTCAGAACACCGGAAAATGCAGAAGGGTCGCTCATTTCAATTGTAAATGCACCACCCGGATGCTGAACACCGCCGTTTGCAGCTGTAATAGCATTGTTTACTTCCTGGTTCAGCTGTGCAAGGCTTGAAAATGTTTCATTTGAATTGAGTGTAACAACAATAGATGAGCTTGTGATTTCAGCTGATGCTTTCTGTCCGATAGGAAGATTGGAGCTTGCCGCAAAAACAATGTTTACATTACTGCTGTCTGTTTCATTTGAAGCCTTAATAGTGTAAATGACATCGTTTATAGTATCGCTTGCTTCGCCGGCTGCCGCACTTTCATAAGGAAGTGAAATCTTTATCTTATTTGAAGATGCTTCCTGTCCTGAAGGATTTCCGGATACACCAAGTACAAAATTACCGTTTGCATCAACAAGGTTTCCCTCTGCATCAATGTCAAGCATACCGGCCTTTGTATAGAAAATATTACCGTCTGCGTCCATTACCTGAAGATATCCTTCACCGGCAATAGCAACGTCAAGTGTATATCCTGTTGTTGACATTACAGACTGTGAGTGGTTAACGTCAACGCTTCCGAGCTTTGAACCATAACCTATCTGTGTAGGGTTAACACCACCACTTGTAGGTGTTGCAGCAGATGCCGCACTGTTTGTCTGATAGTAAACATCTCTGAAAGACGCTCTTGATGACTTATAACCGTATGTACTTACGTTTGCTATATTATTACCAATAACGTCCATCTTGGACTGATGTGTTACCATACCTGCAACGCCTGAATATAATGATCTAACCATTTTACCTATGTCCTCCTAAGTTGTGACGAACTGCATAGCGTATGCCTTCAGTCGGTCGGGCATACAAAAGCTTCCATAAAAGGTCCGGCTTTATATTACTACAGTTCCGTCTATATTTGTAAATACATTTCCTGTCATTTCATCTTTATTGACAGTCGTAATTACCGTATTGTTCTTTACGCTTACTATGAAAGCTGCCTCATCAAGAAGAATCAGAGTATCATCAAGTCCCTTTTCTTCTGCAAGTTTCACGCCTTCATTAAGTCTTTCAAGATTTTCAGTTGACAAATCTATATTGCGCTCCATCACACGATTCATCGCATGTCTTGAAAAGTTTACTCCCGCAGAGCCGTCAATGTGTTCCTGCAATATATCCTTAAAACTTCGGCAGGAAACCGAGTCCGCTACATCCTGTGGGGAAGTATGTGGTATTCCGGTCGTAATAGGAGTGGAGATTCTTTTGATATCAATATCATTCATAACTAACAGACTCCTTTCCATTAGATATAATTCTTGTTTTACGCTTTCTGCTCTTTGTCTGCTCCCGCATCAGATTTGCCGTTATCAGAACTGTTGTTGTCCGATGCCGCAGTACTAATAGATGATACCTTTGAATAGTCATAAGGTTTTCCGTTTATATAGATTCTGAAATCGTTTCCGTCAATTGTGATTTTATCAACCTTTCCGGTAACAGTTTCTGTGGAACCTCCTATTTTGGTGTTTGAAACGGTAACCTCCTGTCCGAGCATTCCCATAACATAATTCTGTTTGGAATACTGACAAAGATCCATCATTTCCTGCATAGTTGAAAACTGAGCCATCTGAGCAAGATACTGTGTGTCATCAACAGGATTCATAAAGTCCTGATTTGTAAGCTGTGTAATCATAAGATTAAAGAAATCGCTTACTGACAGGTCGCTTTCGTCCTTGTCCTCAAATACAGCATTATACACCTTACCGCTTGAATTTGTCTTATCAATATAGTTTGTATAATTTCTTTCGGAATCAACTCCGCTTACTGGCATATTCATCTTCCTTTCTAAATAAGAATATTCAGTGACTGATCCAGAACTTTATCCAGTGAAGGTTTTGTATCTGAATCAAATGAAACCTCACCGACAGACACATTTCTGACTTTTGATCTTATCTGTCTGAACTGGTTCTGCTGATTGCCCTCGTCCTGACGTCTCTCATCATACTGGTCAAATGCAGACGAAGCCGGCATTACATTTTTTGCAACTTCAATACTGTTGTTGGCAATTTCAACATTATGCTGACTAAGCGAACTTTGCAGTGATGAAAGATCATGATTTAAAAGTTTTGCTGTTTTTGCACTTGATGCAACCATTGTCAGAAGCATTTTTCCCTCATCGCCAGATACAAGCTTTACAAGTATTTCACCAAGACCCTCAGGTTTAAGCTTGACTGTAAATTCACTCTTTCCCTGTTCAAGGTTTTCAGAAACACCTTTTAAAAGCTGTTTTTCCGGAAGTTCATATTCAGCCCTGTTCATTTTAAGTTCTGCCTCAGCTCTTTCAAAGCTGATATCAACAGGTTCTGCATACTTATTCAGACTTTCAAGATTAAAAATGTTTTTATCAGAATCTTCCTTAACTGTATCAGCTGTTTCAGCTGTAACAGTTTTCTGCTCTGTTGACCTTATTTTATCTGCTGAATTTTCCTTTGCACCAGTATTTTCCTTTACGCTTTTCATCGTACGGAAAAAGTCAAGAACCTCTTTTTCATTTTCCGGAGTTTCCTGATTTGTCTGTGAATTTTCAGCCTTTCCAGCCGGAATGTAGCTTACTATCTCCATTTCACCGCTTTTTATCATTTCGTTCGGGTCAAACACGGACTTTATATCAGAAACCGTATCAGCAGTTCTGTCAGGAGATTCATTCACCGCAGTAAATAACGGTATTTCATTACCTGTTCTGATAAAATCAAGCAATCCTGCAAGCTGTGAAGGATCGGCTTTT
>USJI01000213.1 GCA_900554975.1 uncultured Ruminococcus sp.
CCGCTGGAAGAACAAAAAAAAGCGATCGGCTATATAATGCAAATGGATATGAAAAGAATTGCACAGATTGCGATAGAGTCGATTACGGTGAAGCTCAGAGAGCATTTTACTGTTGATCCTTCAGTAGAATATTAAAATGGGATAAATATATGATCAGGGTTAAAGGAGGTATTTTATGGCAACAGATATTAAGCCGGCAAAAGTCCGGCAAGGAAAAAAGAAAACGGTCGTTATAATAACTGCGGCAGTACTGCTTATGGCAGCGGCAGCGTTTATGGGTGTCAGGATATATCAGGATATTCAGAATCATATTACTGTAACGTTCGATACTAACGGCGGTTCGGCAGTTCAGGCAGTCAAACTTGAAAAAGGTTCGGTACTTTCCAGCATTCCTTGCACAAGCAAGAATAATTACAGTTTCACAGGCTGGTTCTATGACGGGGATCTTACCGTACCTTATAATTCAGAAGATCAGTTTAATGAAAATACAGTTCTTTATGCTTCGTATGAAGATGACGAAGAAAGTGGTGTGGTTGAAAGCGGCACTATATATGAAGATGACTGTGATGCAAGATCGGCAGTTGTTGTCCGTTCGGATGATGAGGTGACGGTTGATAATCTCAGTAATTATCTTGACATCAGTTCGTCTGTCGGCGATATGCCGTCATCGTTCAGCGTCAAACCGCTTGGTGACGGAAAATATGAGGTAACTCCGAATCAGGATTATCAGGCAGGATTTGCCTATGATTTCAACGCTAAAAATGGTGCATCGCTTGTATCCGGTGAAGATGATACACTGCAAACCATAACTCAGCGTATCCATAAGGATAAGGTTGAAAAGGTGGATCTTAAAAAGGAAATAGTTTATGTTGACTGGGATGATGTTGTGCGTGAGGATGAAGCATATGATATTTACATACCAAAAAGCACAGAATACACCCTGTCCGAGGGAACTCCGATATGCTTCCTTGATGATTATAACGAGTGGGTAAGTGCCGGAAAGGATATGGACACACTTGGAAGTCTTTATGGCGATTCCATGCTGTTTGTTTCAGTAGAAACTGTTACAGATAAGTTCGTCGGCAAGGAAAGCGATAAGGGATTTCTGACGGGAAAA
The DNA here is from genome assembly GCA_900554975.1 of uncultured Ruminococcus sp. Classification (GTDB taxonomy): domain Bacteria; phylum Bacillota; class Clostridia; order Oscillospirales; family Ruminococcaceae; genus Porcipelethomonas. The sequence goes on from USJI01000213.1 coordinate 1,118, forward strand.
GACTGGTATTACGTTTTCGTTGAAGATGCTCAGCTTGAAGACATAATTAATGATGTCGATGTGTATGTTGAAGAAAGCATAAAGGCGGAAGACGTCCTTGATACAGAACAGATTGAAAAAGACATACTTGCAAGCGAAGGCATTGATCAGCTCGGCGATATTATTTCCTGTGCTGTAATGGATGATGAAAACTTCCAGAAACTTGAAGCAGGTGAATCAGTCAGCGATAAGTCGCTGTTGACTCCGTTTTCTGCATCAGCGGCAGAAATGAGCGGTATTCCTTTCCGTGACGGTCTTTCAATGGGTAATGCCACAAAATTTCCTGTTGTGAAGAAAAACGGTGTAACAGTAAATATTGCATGGAACGGTAATGGTGCTTCAAACCCGAATTTTCCGGGTTGTGATGCCAGCGACATTGATAATAATAAGTGGTCTGCAATGCAGGTTGAAGTCCAATTCGATATGACAATCAATGGAATAGATGTAAATGCAACAACCGATATCACCGAATACCTGAAGCTTACTATGCAGGGCTGGAAGGAATGGCATGGTCTGAAGCTACAGTTCGATTATGCATTAAATGTTTATTCACAGGTGACATTTGATTTCAATGTAAAAATACGTGAAAAGAATGGTGAATGGCTGGATGTTTCTGAAAGCGTTACAAGTAAGATGACATCTGAAGAGATGCTCAAGAGATATAAGGACATAATAAACGCTGATACGGATTTCATTACTTTGTGTGATGAAACAATAGTAAAGGGAGGATTCAAGGTTATTCCTATAATCCCGATCTTTTCGATTGACCTTAGTCTGAACTATACTCTGAGACTGGATCTTGCAGCCGGCGTTTCAAGTAATTTTACTCATCTTGATGCAATTCAGGTGGGAATGACCGGTACGACCGCCGGAGGAATTAAAAGCTATAAACATGAGCTGTCAGGTTCAGACCGTTATGCATATAATTTTAATGCCTGCGGACGAATCGGCGTTGAAACAGGTCTTAAAGGAGAACTGACTCTTTCATTCAACGGTCTTTCAGATTACGGTAAGGTTGGTATTTCTATAGAAGTGGGATTTTATGCCGACCTTTACGGATATGTAAATTTCAGTCTGAAAAAGATGCATCATAATTCCACAGTTGAAAAGAATTTCAATGGCGGTTATTATGTGGAAATGGGACTATATCTTGAGATACGTTCAGTTATAGCATCTGAGAAATTTGGACTTGACGCAGGTAAGAGTCTGTTCAAGAAGAAATGGCCGCTGTTTACCCTTGGAAACCGGTATGTTGTCTATGACATTGACAGCAGTCAGGTGACGAGCAATTCCAGCGGACCGGGTCTCAGCTATGATGAAGACGGAAACAAGAGATACTTTATGCACCAGAACAGTGCAAACATTATGGACATATGCGGAATTACGGCTGAGTATGTTGACCTCAAAACGGGTGAACTTACAAAGAATGTTGATGAAGAAAGTTATGCAATACTGAAGAAAGCTTTCCATCCTTGGTTTTCAAACAGTCGTCTGAGTTATAATTCTTCAAACCAGATGGTCACAGTAAATAATGGCGATACGGATCCAAAGGCATTTGTTTCAAATGTAACTATCTATCTTGATATACCGATGTTTACGCTGTCGTCAACCAATTCGAGATACGGCCTTGCGGCTGTCAAGACGAAAATATACTGGGCTGACCCGAGTGTTGATATCAATTCGGTAGACGATTTTTCAAATACCTATACCGCAACATTTGCATACAAATTTCCTGACGGTTCCACAGAATTTATCAGCAGCAGGGAAGTTACAGCTCTGGATTTTGTAGATACTGCACCATCAGACTGGCTTGTTGAAAATGTAACTTATAATATTACAGGTTACAGCCGAGATGACGGCGTTGAATGCGGCAATCTTCACTCAT
>USJI01000214.1 GCA_900554975.1 uncultured Ruminococcus sp.
AATGCATCATTCTCCCTGAAAATGACATATGTGAACACATTATGCCGGGTGAACCGGCGATTTACCGAGTCGGTAACTGCTGAATTTCAACGAAGTTTTTAACTTACTGACCTGCACATTCTGAATTTGCAGGTTTTCTGACATAAAATACTATAAGAAAAGGATGAAAATATGAAACTCACCGGCGCACAAATTATCATTGAAGCTCTGGTTGAACAGGGCTGTGACCGTGTTTTCGGATATCCGGGCGGTCAGGTTATCAACATTTATGACGAGCTTTACAAAAATCAGGACAGAATAAAGCATATTATAACAGCTCACGAACAGGGTGCGGCTCATGCGGCTGACGGCTTTGCAAGAGCTACCGGAAAAACAGGTGTTGTTATCGCAACTTCCGGTCCTGGTGCCACAAACCTTGTAACAGGTATCGCCACAGCTTATCTTGACTCAGTTCCGATGGTTGCTATTACAGGTAACGTTCCTTGCAGTCTTCTCGGACGTGACAGTTTCCAGGAAGTTGATATCTGCGGTATCACTCTCCCGATTACAAAACATAACTACATAGTAAAAGATGTAAACGATCTTGCAGATACACTCAGAGAAGCTTTCAGAATTGCAAAGTCAGGCCGTCCTGGTCCTGTTCTGGTAGACGTTCCGAAGGACGTTCAGGTTTCAAGCTGTGATTTTGAAAACGCTGTTATCGCTCCGCCTTTTGAATCACCTAAGGCAGACAGCGAAGACATCAAGAAAGCTGCTGAAATGATTGCCGCTTCAAACAAGCCTTATATCTACTGCGGCGGCGGTGTTATATCAAGCGGTGCAAGCCGTGAAGTTATAGATTTTGCCGAGCTTATCGATGCTCCTATCGGATGCAGTATGATGGGTGTTTCAGCTGTTCCGACATCAAACAAAAGATTCCTTGGTATGCAGGGTATGCACGGACATTATGCATCTTCCATGGCTCAGGCTGAAGCAGACCTCGTAATCGCAATCGGTGCGAGATTCAGCGACAGAGCAACAGGAAACAAGGATGTTTATGTAAGAAACTGTAACATTCTCCATATTGATGTTGATGCCGCAGAAATCGACAAGAACATCACAACTCAGCTTGGCATCAACGGTGATGTAAAGGAAACACTCAGAAAGCTTATTTCCGCTGTTTCACCTGCAAATCACCCGGCATGGAATGCTGAAATAGACAAATTCAAAGAAAAGGAAGCATCATTTGAAACCAAGTCAGATATCATGACTCCTTATGATGTTATTGATACAGTAAATGCGAAAATGCCTGAGGACGCTGTTATCGCTACAGACGTAGGTCAGCACCAGATGTGGGTTGCCCAGCGTTACAGATTTGAAAAGCCGAGAACGTTCGTTTCAAGCGGTGGTCTCGGAACTATGGGATTCGGTATGGGTGCCGCTATCGGTGCGTATATCGCTTCTGAAAAACCTGTTGTTCTGTTTACAGGTGACGGAAGTTTCGGCATGAACCTTAACGAACTCGCTACTGCTGTTTCCTGCAACGTTCCGCTTATCGTTGTTATCATGAACAACGGTGTTCTCGGAATGGTAAGACAGTGGCAGACACTTTTCTTCAACAAGCACTATTCAAATACAACACTCTGCCGTCAGACAGACTTTGTAAAGCTTGCTGAAGCTTTCGGTGCTATGGGATTCAGAGCGGCTGACACAGACGAGCTTGCAAAAGCCCTTGATGAAGCAATTGCCGCAAAGAGACCTGCTGTTATCGACTGCACAATCAGTAAGGACGAATTCGTACTTCCTATGCTCCCTCCGGGCGGCTCTATTGACGATATCATTACAGAAATCCACGGAGGTGAAATCTGATGACAAAATATGTTTTCGGCATACTCGTTGCCAATAGATTCGGCGTACTCACAAGAGTTTCAAGCATGTTCACAAGACGTGGATTCAACATAGATACTCTTACAGTAGGCGAAACACAGTCACCGGAATTTTCAAGAATCACCATTTCAATGATGGGTGATGAATATTCCAAAACCCAGATAATCAAACAGCTTGGAAAACTTCACGATGTAAAACAGGTTGAAGTTATGGAAAGAGATGAAACAGTTACCCGTGAACTGCTTCTCATCAAGATAAAAAACGATTCCGCTACAAGACAGGACGTTCTTTCAGCGGTTGATGTATTCCGTTCAAAAATCGTTGACTATTCCCCTGATGCTCTCTGTATAGAAATAACAGGAGAAAGTTCCAAAATCAATGCTTTTATTGAGCTTGTAAAACCTTATGGCATAATGGAGATGTGCCGTACAGGTCTTGTAGCTCTTGAAAGAGGCGGCAACTGCCTGGGATGTGACTGAGTTCCCTGACAGACAAATCCGTCCAATATAAATTTTTATTAAATAAAGGAGTCTTAACAATGGAAAACAAGGCTAGAGTATTTTATCAGGAAGACTGTGATCTTTCATTACTTTACGGCAAGACAATCGCTGTTATCGGTTACGGCAGCCAGGGTCATGCACACGCACTGAACGCCAAGGAATCTCTCGGCGACAACGCAAGAGTTATTATCGGTCTTTACGAAGGCAGCAAGTCATGGGACAAGGCTGTTAAGCAGGGATTTGAAGTATTCACAGCTGCTGAAGCTGCAAAACAGGCTGACATCATCATGATCCTTATCAACGATGAAAAGCAGGCTGCTATGTACAAGAAGGACATCGAACCAAACCTGAAGTCCGGCGATATGCTTATGTTCGCTCACGGTTTCGCTATCCACTTCGGTCAGATCATTCCTCCTGCTGATGTTGACGTTACAATGATCGCTCCTAAGGGACCTGGTCACACAGTAAGAAGTGAATATCTGGCTGGCAAGGGTGTTCCTTGTCTGGTTGCAGTAGCTCAGGACGCTACAGGCAAGGCTCAGGATCTCGCACTTGCTTACGGTCTTGCTATCGGCGGTGCAAGAGCTGGTGTTCTTGAAACAACATTCAGAACAGAAACAGAAACAGACCTCTTCGGTGAACAGG
>USJI01000215.1 GCA_900554975.1 uncultured Ruminococcus sp.
TGACCGAACTGGATTTGCTTACTATTGGGTTAATTAATGATATGTTTACTGAACGTGAAAACGATGATTATTCAGGTTGGAATGAACTGGCGGGTCAGAGTGATTTTGATTCATTTTAAATTTATTTACATTTCATTTCTTATGATAGATTTAACATCTCTGCCCGCATACATTATTCTGACAATAGAAATTGTCAGTTCCTCATGATTTACATTGTAAAATACGAGGTAGTTGTTAACGGGAAGTTTTCTCATTCCCATACTTCTCCATGGCTCCCATTCAACCTGAATATAAGCTTCAGGCGAAAAATTGAGATTCTTAATCGCATCTCTGATCCTGTCAATCTGATTTTTTGCGGTATCAGGTGCTTTCAATGAGAAAGCAATATATGAGTAAATACTTCTAATATCATTCAGGGATTCCGGAGAGTAAATGATGCTGTAATTCATATTCCAAATTCCTCAGTAAGAATACTGTCAACTTCATCAGCGGTATATCCCTTGCCATTTTTGAGAGAATTAACCCCCTTTAAGAGTTCGGCATCCAATTCTTCTCTTGTCATTGTTCCAATGGCAGTAGGTACAGGTAGTTGAAGCTCAAAAGGCATACCTCTTCTTAATACGACCTGACTATACAGCATTTGTATAGCGCTTGAAGGTGTAATACCCAGCTGTGCAAGAATCGCTTCCGCATTTTCCTTTAAATTTGTATCAATACGAGCATAAACAGGTGTTGTTGCCATATAAATCACACTCCTTTACTTGTATTATACCACACAATTTTTAAAATTGCAAGCATTTGCAAGCATTTTCTTTAAATCGAGGTGAACACCCATGGCAAACAGAATAAAAGGCATTACCGTTGAGATTAATGGAGATACCACCAAACTTTCAAAAGCACTGGAAGGTGTCAACAAAAATATCCGCAGTACCCAGAGTCAGCTGAAAGACGTGGAAAAGCTGCTGAAGCTTGACCCTACCAATACAGAGCTTTTATCCCAAAAACAGAAGCTGTTAGCTGATGCGGTTTCCTCCACAAAAGAAAAACTGGAAACGCTGAAAACTGCGGCAAAGCAGGCTAACACAGCCCTTGCAAACGGTGATATTACGCAGGAACAATATGACGCACTTCAGCGTGAAATTATTGAAACTGAACATGAACTTCAAAGTTTAGAGCAACAGGCAAAACAGTCCGGAACTGCCTTGACCCAAATGGCTCAGACAGGTGAAAAGCTTAAAACTGTCGGTACAAATATCTCAAATGCCGGACAGGCTTTACTTCCCTTGACGGGTATGATTGTAGGTCTTGGTACCGCAGCTGTTAAAACCGGTATGGACTTTGATGCAGCCATGAGTAAAGTTTCATCCGTGTCCGGTGCTACCGGTGAGGAACTCCAGTCACTTCGTGACAAGGCTCGTGAAATGGGAAGCAAGACAAAATTTTCTGCCTCTGAGGCTGCCGAAGCTATGAACTACATGGCAATGGCAGGCTGGAAAACAACTGATATGCTTTCGGGTATTGACGGTGTTATGAATCTTGCCGCTGCCTCCGGTGAAGACCTTGCGACCACCTCTGATATTGTAACTGACGCACTGACCGCTTTCGGCTTAACTGCTGCCGACAGCGGTCATTTTGCTGATGTTTTAGCGGCGGCGTCCAGTAACGCAAATACCAATGTTTCAATGATGGGCGAAACATTTAAATACGCTGCTCCGCAGATAATTCAGACTGCGCTTCAGCTTATTGTAACACTTGTTCAGGGATTGATGGACAATCTGCCGCAAATCATACAGGCTGCACTTAATCTTGTACTTGCGCTTATACAAGGCATCGTTGATAACCTTCCGATGATAATTGAAACTGCAATTAACCTGATTATTACAATAGTTGGAACAATTATTGACAATCTTCCTATGATAATTGATGCGGCAATACAGATAATCATTGCACTTGTCGAAGGACTTGTAAGTGCAATACCACAGATACTTTCTGCTGTATGGGAAATAGTAAAGTCTATCATTTCAGAATTTCTGAGCGGTGACTGGATTGGTACCGGTATAGACATACTCACTTCACTTATTGACGGTATTGTAAGTATGGTATCAAGTGTGCTATCATCTATCGGTGACCTGATAGGGCAGATTTTCGATAAGTTTCTTGAACTGGGCAGTGATATGCTTGATGTCGGTAAAAATATTGTTGAGGGATTGTGGGACGGTATCAGCGGTGCGGCCGGCTGGCTGTGGGACAAGATATCCGAGTTCTGTTCTGAAATATGGGACGGTATCTGTGATTTCTTTGAGATTGCATCACCGTCAAAACTGTTTAAACGTGAACTGGGTTTTAACCTTGTTTATGGTCTTGCAGAGGGTATTGACGGCAAGGCAGAAACAGCAGTCAATGCTGTAAATTCCATGGGAAATGATGTAATGAAAGCAGCTGAAAAATCATTGCAGGCTGATTGGAATTTAAGCGGTTTCAGAAACGTTCCTTCTTCCAATTCCGTAGTAAATAACTACTACAATAACGACAACAGCCGGACAGTGAATCAGACCAATAATAGTCCGAAAGCACTGTCACGGCTGGAGATTTATAGGTTGACGAGGAATGCGGTGAAAGCTTAATTCTTCTTTTCTCTGAAAATAAGTCTGAAAATGAGTCTTACAAACGGTCCGCAGTAGAAAAGCTGATACATGATTGCCATTGGGAAATTTAATGCCCATGTCTGAATCCATGCTCCAAAAGATTTGTCCTCTTTAAAGAGAAGAACAGCAATTAGGCTCATTATCGGACACATAATACAGCAGATACAAATGGAAATTGCATAGGTAATAAACTGTGGTCTATCATCAGGTCTCATTACTTTGAATGCAAGCATTGGTGCGATTTTTCCGACTACAAAGAATTCAAGAAGAAAAGCAATCGGAACCATTATCGGCATCTCGTGAAGTGCGATGAAGAATGTTTCACCTTT
>USJI01000216.1 GCA_900554975.1 uncultured Ruminococcus sp.
CTTTATGTGTCATTATTTTTTCCATGTGTTGCACTTATATTGTAAATCTATCATGTAAATATACATTGCGTGATTCAGCTTTTTTATTCACCAATCTCCCAGGCATAATTTTTAAGCCAATATTTGAACACATCTATATTTATCAAAATCTCTACAGCTTGCTTAGCATTCTCGTCATCAAGCTCAATTTGCGTCGATAGAAATCCGGACTCATCAAAATGATCAGGAAAAACATAGTCATATAGCATACGATGCAAATTTCCGTCCTTATCTGCCGCATAAAAATCAATTATATCATATTCGGGATCAACTGCGGGGTGTTCAATATTTGGATTTCGTGAATCAGGGTAGTGATCTATATATTCGTTATCAAAATTAACCTGCCGGATAAGGGAGTTAATATTTTTTGTTGTATCGCTGTCAAGTGTCTCAAGTTCCTCTGAAAGTACTGATGTCGGTTCAGTAATTTCATCAAATGAAAATATGTCGGTGTTTGTAAACGGAGTAAAATAATCTTTATTTGTAAAAATCTCTGTATTGCATGTTCCATCGGAAAAAACATATAAAACACTAAAATCTTTTCCGGCTTCTCTATAGCTTAAAGGGTAACGTTTGATAAAGTAAAAACATACAAACGAAATCTCTTTGTCGGAGTATTCATTTATATCACCGAAAAATGGATTAAAGTGAACCTCAGTACCTTTGGATATTGTTTCGCTTTCCGTTATTTCCTGTGATGTGACCGTATCCGATACGTTAGTGGCTTTATAATAAGATACACTATTTACCATCTCGTCACCCTCACTAACGTTCAGCGATTCAATTACTTTTGTTGTGATCTCACTCCTAAGTGCTTCCGCATTTCCTTTATCATCACCTGTAACAGTAACCGTTTCACATGTGGCTGAAGCTTGAGATGGTTCGGGTTCAAGTGAGCTATTGCTGGAACAAGATGTAAATCCAAATACCGTTACGAAAAAAATGATCAGTAAAATATATTTATTCATTGAGAGCTTCTCCTTATGACATATGATCGTAATTAAACATCTGATGCGATGGACACGGTTTAATTCGCTTATGCACGCATATCAACGTCAAATTTGTTTTATTAAATTACATCATTTTTGGTTTGATTTGGAGAGATTTGATCAGTGTGCTTCTAAAATAAGCAAAACCTTTCTAAAAAAAGCTGCCGCACGGTTCATCGTGGGCAGCTTTCGGGAAGCTATGAAATTATCTTATATTATGCCACACTGTCGTTATTCGTCTGAACTTTGCTGACTTTCCGTTCCGTTGTTATCTTCCGATGCAGATGTATCACTTTCTGCCTGAGCGGTCTGTTCAGCTTTCTGCTCTTCAAGCTTATCGCTGAACTTGCCCAGCTTATCCTTTACTTCCTCGATAGTATTGAAGATAGGATATTCGATGGAGAAATATGTGTAGCTCCATGTGCCGTCGTCAATGTCATACACCAGCTGACCGTTCTGCTCGGCAAGAGCGTCTGTTTCGTCGAAATAAACCTCGCCGTCGATTATCATTTTTGTGCCGCTCCACTCGCAGCTGAACTCGCAGGGCTTGGGAGCCTGCTTTACAAGTTTTTTGATGGTGGTATCAAGCTTTATAAAGCCCTTGTCAACGTCAAGTGTATTGGGCTGAACATACACGCACTTCTTACCCGTGGATTTGTTCTGCACGTCAAGCACGTAGTATCTGAATGCGCCCGATGGTGAAACTCCCTGTTCGATAAGCGTATCTACCGTTGTTACCCTGAAAACGTTCATTATCAGGAAGAATGCTATGCCGCCGAGTATGTACATCAGCAGGAATATGGTGCCGAAGATCGTTTTTGCTGTCTCGTTCATATGGCAGCAGAAGAAGCCGAAAAGCGTTACCACTGCGGCAGGCAGAAGCAGCGGCCAGTTGCCCCAGTCAAGCAATAGCAGCGGGAAGAACAGCAGCATATTCACCATTCCGAAAATACAGGTGAACACCGATTTCCTTGTGTACATGAACAGCAGGCATATGACCAGAGAAAATACCGAGCCGATTATAGCAAATTCCTTTCGGCTGACATATTCTATATCGTAGAAGAAAACATTGTAGTCAAAGCACGCCAGCACGATGGAATAGGCAATGCCCAGCAGGCTGACTGCCATTCTGAACCATTTGTTTGTAACGACTGTCATGAATTTATTCATATGAAAACTCCAATCCTAAAGAATAAAATTACAGCTAATATAATTATACCAAAGCTGTCATAAAAGTCAACAAAAATTCCGTATCAATGCGGTTACAATAAAAAGACCCGAGACATTGTCCCGGGTCTTGGAAAATATTCAAACGTGTTATCTGAACTTTCTTACTACCTTCAGCACGAAGAACGCGATGCCGCCTACGGCTGCGATTATCAGCACGATGAACAGGATAGTTGTTATAACTCTTGTAAATCCGCTGGGGCCTGTATAAACGGAAGTGTCGATGTCGCCGATATTTGCAAGGGTCTTGCCGTAGTTATCGGTGATGTCGATATTATCCACGTAGCACACATTTCCTGTAAAGGTCTCGGTGATGGGAATGGAGATGCCCACCTTTGTGTTCTTGGAATCGGCGGGAACTATCATGGAAGCTGTTGCCCATGTGCCGTTGCTGCTGGTGGCAAAGGGAGTGGATGACCACTGGTCGCCGTCGGCAAATATCTCAAATCTGTCGGTAGCCTTTGCGGCTTCCTTTGTGGCATGGATGTTGAAAGTAACGGTATAGCCGCCGAAGTTTGCAAGGCCGAAGTCGGCAGCGTCAAGGTAAAATCCGCCGTAGCGGTTGCTAAGGCTTCCCTTGAAATCCTCGCTCATAAGGAGCGATCTGCCCCAGATAACTTCCTTTTCGGATATCTCGGTCTTGAGACCCGTATCGGAAGCATTTCCGAAGGTGTGGACATAATCCAGTGCCTTATCGGTATCAAAGGCTATTGTAG
>USJI01000217.1 GCA_900554975.1 uncultured Ruminococcus sp.
AGGGATTCCGGCAGTGTAATCTGATACTGGTTTTTGATGCATATAAAATCAAGGGTGGAAAACGCTCAGTGGAAAAAATTCATAACATAAGTGTTGTATATACAAAAGAGGCTGAAACCGCTGATATGTATATAGAAAAGGTTACACACGAAATCGGAAAAAAATTTAGAGTAAGAGTAGCAACTTCGGACAATCTGGAACAGATTATAATTCTTGGAAATGGTGCTTCAAGAATATCTGCGGCAGAATTTCAGAAAGAAGTCGAGACTACCGAAAGAGCAATAAGAGAATTTATTCTGTAAAACAAAAGGTGCTGTAATACTGCACCTTTTCTTATAGTATCCGTATTTCCGTCTGGAGATAAAATGAATATATTATAGCTGATGTAACAGGCTTGTTATAGATTTTTTCAGCTGCTTTTTTGTACAGAAGCAACTGCTTTTTATACTTACCTACAAATGCATCAGTATCATTTATTCTGTCTGTCTTATAATCGGCAAGTATAAGTGTATCTTCATTTTCTATAATCATATCAATAATTCCGTTTAGCATTCCATCTGTTCCTGAATATTTTTTGCCGAAATCATCATTAAGTTCAAGCTCATCAATTGATATAAGGAACTTTCGTTCTCTGAGCACATTCTTTGCATTTTTAATCAACTGATATAATTCAGAATTTATAAACGAATCTATATCCTGCGGTCTGATGGAATCTGCCTGTTCACGGGAAATATATCCTCCGCTAAGAATTCGATTCAGTTCAGAGTCAAAATCATTTTCAAGTTTTTCAAATTCTGCAAACTGTAAGAACTTGTGAAGAGCAGTTCCCTTTTCCGCATTTGTCAGACCTGACTCTGAACGTGCAAATTTTGGCTTACTTAGCAGAATATCTGAATAAATATTATTTTTGGCAATATCAGATACTGAAAGCTTGGAACTAAGATTTGCATTGCTCTGGTCATATTCAAATTCAAATACTTTATGAATTTCTGATACCAGTGTTTCATCAGATTCTGAAAAATCTGCATCAGTTTTATCTATAATTTCACTTTCATTTTCTTCCGGCATATATTCTTCATAATCAATTCTGAAATCGGCATCATTTGTATAGCATTCATATATGCCAAGTTTTTCCCTGAGAGCACCGGACTTTCTGTGTGTAATAAGGGTCATGAAAAGCCAGTCGCTCATGGACGAAGCTTTCTGGACAATTCCGGGAGTTATTTTGCCGAGTGCTGTTATTTCCGAGGCAAATTCCATAGCTTTTGAAGCTGCGTTTTTCTGAATATCCAGTGTAATAAAAAGCCGTTCTTTTGCTCTTGTCAGTGCAACATAGAACAGACGCATCTCCTCACTGACAAGCTGATTCTGAATACTTCTGCTTATAACTTCATACGGAATCGTAGTATATTTTTCGTAGTTTGCTTTGTTCTGTAATTTAAAACCCAACCCCAGATTATATGAAAACTGATAAAGCTTGATTTTATCCTGTGTACTGAATTTCGTTGATGATTCCGCAATAAACACGAACGGAAATTCCAGACCTTTTGATTTATGCATGGTTTTGATGAACACGCCATTTTGTGACGATGCAGAGGAGCTGCCGCTTTTAAAATCGCCTTTTGATTCCATAATCCTGTCTATATATCTTACAAATCCTGAAACGCCACCTGCCGAATTACCTTCATACGAATTGGCATACTCCAGAAGCATTCTTAAATTTGCACGTTTTTTATCGCTGTCCTTATACAGCTGAATTACCGAAAGAAAATCTGTGCTGTCATAGATTTTCTGTATAAGTTCCGGTAAAGTGCAGAACGTAGACAACATTCTTAATTCAGAAATAACATCATAAAGAAACTTTAATTTCTTGTATATATAATCATCTTCGCTAAATAGCGGATTTCCGGAAGATAAACCTAGTGCATCACAGACATTGTTATATAATTTTCTTTTGTTGTCAATCAGTCTGATATTTGAAAGTTCATCAGCGTTAAACATAAACATTGGTGAAAGCATTACAGAGGCCAGAGGTATGTCAGACAACGGATTGTCAATCACTCTCAGCAGATTCATTAAAACTGATATTTCTCTTGATTTAAGATAACCGGATTCATCCTCGCAATTGACAGTAATACCAAGGCTTTCAAGAGCTTTGGCATATACCGGCATATTCTTTTTAGTTCTCAGAAGAATGCAGAAATCCTTCATTTCACAATTTCTTCTGCCCTGTCCCCTGTTAGTGCTGACAGTATTCTTTTTATCGAGCATTCTACGTATTTTTTTAGCAATGCACATAGCTTCATCAGTAACCGCTGTTGTTTTATCTGACTTATCAATAAGCATGATTGTCGTATTACGCTTTGCATCACAAAAATCTGCACCTTTTACAAGAAATTCATCTTCATTATAATCTATGTCACCGCATGTGGCAGACATTATATTTTCAAAGATATAGTTTACAAAGTTTATGACTTCACTGCTGCTTCGGAAGTTTTTATTCAGCTTTATATAAGAATTTTTCAGTATATCTTTTTTGTATGGAACAGATATATTGACAGCATTGATAAAATTATCCGGATTGGCAAGTCTGAAACGGTAGATTGATTGTTTCACATCTCCCACAAAAAACAGGTTATTACCATATTCATCATAAGAACCGTTTCTGGAAAGGAGTCTGAAAATCATGTCCTGACGATTGTTGGAATCCTGAAATTCATCAATCATAATAATCTGATAAAAATCTGAAAGTTCCTCAGCAAGTCTGGTCTTTTTGATATGCCCTTCTGAATCACATTCTGCCAGAAGATTAAGTGCGATTTGTTCAGCATCATCAAAACACACGGCATTTTTTTCTTCCTTTGCTTTCATTAGTTCAGATGAAAATTTACAAAGTATCTCTGACAAATAAGACATGATTTTTTTATGTGAGTCAATATCAGTCTCATAATTTTTAACCATATT
>USJI01000218.1 GCA_900554975.1 uncultured Ruminococcus sp.
TATACTCCGCAGGAAGGTGAATTATGGATATTGTAATTATAATTCTGGAAATTGTTATAGTTGCTTTGATGCTGATTGCTCTTGCAAAGCATCTTGCTTCAAAACATGAAAACAGTTCTGACAGGGACAAGACTGCTGAATACATCAGAAATGTTCTGAATCAGAGCGAAAGAAACATGAAGGCTGATATTGCTGAAAATGTAAGAAATATGGGAAATAGTATTGCAAATCTCCAGAAACAGAGTTCTGAATCGCAGTATAGCAAGCTTAATGATATCGATTATCAGCTGAATCAGAAAATAAATGATTTCAGGGAACAGATGAACAGGGAAGTGTCTGCACTTAAAAATGATACTTCAGCAAAGCTTGATTCAATTCGTAAAACTGTTGATGAACAGCTTCAGAATGCACTTGATGAAAAGATGAATACATTCGGACAGATGCTTTCCAACAATCAGAAACAGGCATCTGATGCACAGGACAAGCACATTCAGGAAATGTCATCAAAGATTGACCAGAACCTTAACAACATGAATACGACAATTTCCGATAAGCAGGAACAGTCGGGAAAATCTATAAATGAATCTCTTAAAAATCTTGAGAATCGTTTTAAATCCCTTGAACTGAACAACGAGCAGAAACTTGAAAACATGAGAACAACCATGTCAAGACAGCTTACCAGCATTCAGGAGGAAAACCAGAAGAAACTTGATTCAATTCAGAATACTGTAAATGAAAAGCTTGAAAGTCAGCTGCAGAAGTCATTTAAACTTGTAAGCGAACAGCTTGAAACTGTACATAAGGGACTTGGCGAAATGCAGTCAATTGCTTCGGGAGTAGGCGACCTTAAACGTGTACTCAGTAATGTCAAGACAAGAGGTATTCTCGGCGAGATTCAGCTGGGAAGCATTCTTGAAGAAATACTTGCTCCGGAACAGTATGATACGGAAGTTGCAACGATTAAGGGCAGCAGGGAAAGAGTTGAATATGCCGTCAAACTTCCGGGAGGTACAGAGGGCAAAAGCGTATATCTGCCAATTGACTCCAAATTTCCGGGAGATACATACGAACAGCTGCTTAATGCATACGATACAGGGGATAAGACAACGATTGAAAATGCAAAGAAAAATCTTGTCATCCGTATAAAATCGTGTGCTAAAGATATCAGCGACAAATATATTGCTCCGCCTGATACAACCAATTTCGGAATCATGTTCCTGCCGTTTGAAGGCTTGTATGCAGAAGTTGTAAACCTCGGTCTTATAGAAGAACTTCAAAGAACCTATCACGTCAATATCACAGGCCCTTCCACAATGGCTGCAATGCTAAATTCGCTCCAGATGGGATTCAGGACACTTGCCATTCAGAAAAAGAGTAACGAAGTGTGGGAGGTACTTGGTGCGGTCAAGAAAGAATTCGGTACATTCCAGGACGTTCTTGATAAGGCACAGAAACAGATTCAGAGTGCCGGAGACAGCATAGACAAACTCATAGGAACAAGAACAAGAGCAATTAACAGAAAGCTTACAAATATCGGAACTATGGACGATGCTGACAAAGCACAGAAACTTCTTGGAATTGATTCAGATACAGATATGTGACATAATATTATGGAGAACATATAATGGATGAAGATACTATATACAGCGTACTTTCAGTAGTCGGGGAAATACCTTCTGGAAAAGTTGCAACTTATGGACAGATTGCAAAACTTATTGGAAGGGACAGGAATTCCAGACTGGTCGGCAGGATTCTGAGCTGTGCAAATTATTATGGCGACTATCCTTGTCACCGTGTTGTCAATCATATGGGATGTACTGCACCCGGCTGGGCAGAGCAAAGAGAACTGCTTGAAAATGAAGGCATCGGGTTTAAAGAAAACGGCTGTGTGGATTTAAAGAAATATCAGTGGAATGTAAATGAATGATTTAATTGAAAATGGTCTGTACTGTAAAAGTGCAGACCATTTTTTACCATATTATTAAAGTTTATTTTTCACAATTGATTTACTGCAAAGATAAGTAATAAGGAAATATCCACCATAAATCAACAATATAATTATACCCGAACCGGCAACGGATTTTGCCATACCATCTGTATCTGTTCCGAAAATCTGCAAAACATAGTTCATTGCAAATTTTATGCCGAATATTGAATGAATATATGCAAGTATCAGAGGAATGGCGAAAAATAATGCAGTCTGCCTGAAAAGTGATTTTGAAATATCCTTTTCCGGTGCACCGATTTTACGGAGCGTGGTATATCTTGATGTACTGTCCACAGCGTCTGAAAGGGAACGCAAAGCGAGTATTACTCCGCTTGAAATCAGGAAAATCAGACCGATGTAAAGTCCAAGAAATATTACAACTCCGCCAAGTCCTGTTGCAGATTCTGCTCTTTCGAGCTTTGTTTTATATGAAAATTCAGACTCATTTTCAATATTATCTGCAACATTTTTTATATTGGAAATTAACTTTTGTTCTATCTTTACTTTTTCTGTTTTTGTTTTTGCATCATAGTTTCCGGTAAAGTATTCTGAAGACTCAGCCGCACCGATAACAGCATCATCAGGAACAATTATTATTCCGTCATTCATAGGTTGGACTGAAATATCGACAAAACCGTTCTGACACTTCTGATACATCGGTTCGAGTTTATGTCCGTTTATATTCAGCGGTATATTATCTTTCAGTATATTATTATAAAAAGCTGAGCTTCCGGAGAAGTTTGAAACCAGTACATATTTGTTTTCACTCAAAGAAATGGTGTTGTATCCATATAGTTTCATAAGAGTATTGTAATCGCTTATTCTGTAGACAGGAAATACTGAATCTATGGCAAGAGACGGATATTCTTTCAGAACATCATCAAGTGTATCCCCAAGAAATGCACCTATGGTTGCATTTTTATCTTCATACTGGCTGAAAGTTACATAATCGGAAAAATATGCTTCAAACT
>USJI01000219.1 GCA_900554975.1 uncultured Ruminococcus sp.
ACGCTCACCATGTCCTGCGTCGAGGATAATAACAGGCTTGCTGTCAGTTGCTTTGCCAAGCGTTGCAATGGTTTTTTGCTGTGTCTTGTTTATTGAATAGATTACAGCTCCGCCGGCAATGATAAGTGCAGAAGTAACACATGCAAGCCTTTTTATTATTTTTTTTGTTGTATTTTCCATAAGCCACCTCGTATTACAAATAAATTGACAATATTTCCGACTTGTCTTATTTAATGATTATGAGTTTGCTGAAAAAAATATGCAACTTAAATATCGGCAGTAAACTTTTTGGCAAAGAAGGGCATTTAACAAATATAATTGTGCATAACATACAAGTTTAGTCGGAATTAAGCTTTTAAAATGAAAAAAGTGACAAATTCCTAAAAACCTATTGACAAATCGGTTTTTATAGTGTAGTATATAAGCATACTAATCCTATCAAACAGATAGACAAACTTAAAAGCAGGAGGATTTACAAATGAAAACAAAGATTTGTATATTGAATTTGCGAATGTGTAGCTCAGAAAAAACGGGCACAAAACGAATGTGCTGCTTTGAAAATTGTTGATTACAGCTTATAGAAACTAAAGTTAAAATAAAAATACCGAAATTCAAAAAGTTAAAAGGAGTTAATTATCATGAGTAACAGAAATTATAAATTTGAAACACTTCAGCTTCACGTAGGACAGGAAACAGCTGATCCTGTAACAGATGCAAGAGCAGTACCGATTTACGCTACTTCCTCTTATGTATTTCACAATTCACAGCATGCAGCTGACCGTTTCGGACTGAAAGATGCAGGCAATATTTACGGCAGACTTACAAATCCTACACAGGACGTTTTTGAAAGAAGAATCGCTGCTCTTGAAGGCGGTGTTGCGGCTCTGGCAGTTGCTTCAGGTGCAGCAGCAGTAACATATACAATCCAGAATCTTGCAGGTGCAGGTGACCACATTGTTGCCGCAAAGACAATTTACGGCGGAACATATAATCTGCTTGAACATACACTTCCTCAGTACGGAATCAAGACAACATTCGTTGATCCTGATGAAGAAGGTTCATTTGAAAAGGCTATTCAGGAAAATACAAAGGCAATCTTTATTGAAACTCTTGGAAACCCTAATTCAAATGTCATTGACATTGAAAAAATTGCCGGTATAGCTCATGCACATAAAATACCGCTTGTAATAGACAATACATTCGGAACACCTTATCTTATCAGACCTATTGAATATGGTGCAGATATTGTTGTTCATTCAGCTACAAAGTTTATCGGCGGCCATGGAACAGCAATCGGCGGCGTTATCGTAGACAGCGGTAAGTTTGACTGGGAAGCAAGCGGCAAATTCCCTTCAATTACAGAACCAAACCCAAGTTATCATGGAATAAGCTTTACAAAGGCAGTAGGTGCTGCGGCATTCGTTACAAAAATAAGAGCAATACTCCTCAGAGATACAGGTGCAACACTTTCACCATTCCACGCATTTATGTTCCTTCAGGGTCTGGAAACTCTTTCACTCAGAGTTGAAAGACACGTTGAGAACGCTCTTAAAGTTGTAAACTATCTGAACAACCACCCACAGGTTGAAAAGGTTAACCACCCTTCACTTGCTGATGGCGAACAGAAGGCTCTTTATAATAAATACTTCCCGAACGGCGGCGGTTCTATCTTTACATTTGAAATAAAGGGAACAGAAGATGACGCAAAGAAGTTTATTGATAATCTGGAAGTATTCTCACTTCTTGCAAATGTTGCTGACGTTAAGTCACTGGCTATACATCCGGCTTCAACAACACATTCACAGCTGACAGGTGAAGAACTTCTTGATCAGGGAATCAAACCTAACACAATCCGTCTTTCAATCGGTACAGAGCATATTGATGATATCATTGAGGATCTCGAAGAAGCATTCAAAGCAATTAAATAATAAGATTATTCAGGTGCTGGCAGATATCTGTCAGCACTTTTTTCATGTGATTTCTCATATTGTTTTATTAAGTCTATTGCAAAATCACCATAAATATGGTACAATATAGAAAATAAAAAAACAGAGGTTGATAACGATGAAGTATTTAGTTGTTCTTTGTGACGGTATGGCTGATTATCCTGTTGAGGAGCTTGGAAACAAGACTCCGCTTGAAGCAGCTGATACCCCTAACATGGACGCACTTGCAAAAACAGCACAGGTGGGTCTTATAAAAACAGTTGCTGACGGACTGAAGCCGGGAAGCGATGTTGCAAATCTGTCAGTTCTCGGATATGACCCTATGGAATGCTATACAGGACGTTCTCCGCTTGAGGCTGGAAGTATTGGTATTGATATGAAGGATACTGACGTTTCTCTCAGATGTAATCTTGTAACACTCAGCGATGAAGCAAATTATGAGGATAAAACAATTCTCGATTACTGTGCTGATGATATTTCTACTGAAGAAGCAGAAATACTTGTAAACTATCTTGGAGAAAAGCTTAACAATGATGAATTCAGATTTTACAGCGGCGTAAGCTATCGTCATTGCCTTATCTGGAATAACGGTACTCTTGATATCGGTACGCTTACACCTCCACACGATATTACAGGAAAGCCTATTAAGGAATATGTTCCGAAGCATCCGAATGCTGCAAAGCTTTATGACCTGATGAAAAAGTCATATGACCTTCTTAAAGACCACCCGGTAAACAAGGCAAGGGAAGAAAAAGGATTAAGACCTGCAAACAGCATCTGGCTCTGGGGCGAAGGCGTAAGAGCAAACCTTATTAACTTTAAGGAAAAGTTTGGTGTTAAGGCATCAATGATATCTGCTGTTGACCTTTTGAAGGGAATTGGTAAATTCTCAGGTATGAATGTTGTTGAGGTTGAAGGTGCAACAGGCTATATTGATACAAATTTTGAAGGCAAGGCACAGGCGGCTATTGATGAATTCAAAAACGGTCAGGATTTTGTT
>USJI01000220.1 GCA_900554975.1 uncultured Ruminococcus sp.
CATCATACATGACACGTACTTCTACTCCCTCTGCCGCTTTCTGCCTTAAAACCTCCAGGATACTGTCCCACATATAGCCCCGGTCAATGATAAAATATTCCATGAAGATAAAATGCTTTGCCTTTTCAAGTTCTTCTATCATGGACGCATACTTTTCTTCGCCGACTTTATAATATTCCACGCTTGTATTCCGGTAAACCGGATAACCGGCATACCTTTTCACATAACTTGCCATGTGTGCATTATGAATACTTTCTTTTTCCAGTGCCTCAAATGTATCTTCATCCTGCGGAATAAGCGGAGCAGTATTTTTTATAATCTGGTTTTTGGATTTATTAAAAAATGCCATCCCGACCTGAACATGAAAGAAGATATACATTGATGCTCCGAAAATCGGAATCAGCATGATAATAATGCTCCACGTCAGTTTGTATGCAGGATTGGTTTTTTTCTTGTTTATAACATAACACGCAAGCAGTAAGGAAAGAAAGGTCTGGGCACCATATATCAGGTTTGAATATTCATAAAGCTTAAAAAAACAAAGTGCCACAAACAAAGCTTGTATCACAAGAAGAAAAATTATAAGAAAATTTCTGCCGAAAACCCGCCTGTAATTTTTTATTTTCATTTCATACTCCCTTTCCTGTCATATTATGATATTAATTTTTATTATAGCACATTTTTTCGGATTTAGCAAATTCAGGGCATACAATTATATTCACCGTCCGACTATCCCTTATTGTTTAAAATACATAATTTCAATTTATTTTTAGCACTTTTCCCTATTTACTTTTGCATTGTAATGTGCTAAAATATAACTAATGACTTTACAGGAGGATAAATATCTGTGAACAATAAATTAAAAGATAAGGCTATGGACGATCTCTTTGACGCTGTTTTATGCCTTGAAACAAGAGAGGAATGCTATAATTTCTTTGAGGATCTGTGTACTGTTCTTGAACTCAAATCGCTTTCCCAAAGACTTCAGGTAGCAAAAATGCTCAGTGAGCATCACGTTTATAATGATATTGTTGCCGCAACCGGAGCAAGTACAGCTACTATAAGCCGTGTAAACCGTTCGCTCAATTACGGCTGTGACGGTTATTCGGTTGTATTTGAAAGAATGAACAAATCAGAGGGCGAAAAAAGCGATGCAGAATAAAAGCTATGGTATCTTCGCAGAATTCTATGATGAACTCACCGGAAATATAGACTATAAAAAACGTGCGGAATATTTTCAGCAGCTTATTGAAAAATGCGGCGGGAAGAAAAATTCACTTCTGCTTGACCTTGCCTGCGGAACGGGAAGTCTTTCAGAAGCTATGGACGATCTGGGCTATGACGTTATTGCCGTTGACCGTTCTCAGGAAATGCTCTGTATTGCCATGGACAAGAAATTTGAAAGCGGAAAAAATATACAGTACGTCTGTCAGGATATGCGTCATCTTGACCTTTACGGCGGTGTTGATGTTACTGTCTGTGCTCTGGACAGTCTGAATCATCTTGACAATCTGGAAGATGTCAGCAACGTTTTCAAAAGAGTTTTCATGTTCACAAATCCGGAAGGATTATTTATTTTTGATATAAATACAGAATTCAAGCATAAAACCATACTCGGTGAGCATACATTTATTTATGACACAGACGATGTTTACTGTGTCTGGCAAAACAGCTGTGAGGACAGCAGAGTCAGAATTGAACTTGACTTTTTCTATCCGGAAGATGACGGAAACCATTATTCAAGATTTTCTGAATGTTTTTACGAAAATGCCTATCCGCTCGAAGATATAAAATCTGCACTGGAAAATGCAGGATTTGAAGTTCTTGGAATTTACGATGAGGACAGTTTCAATCCTGTCAGAGAGGATAGTCAGAGAGCTGTATTTGCTGCTAAAAGAAAGGATGTTTAAAAATGGGAATTTTAAAAAGAGCAATATCAAAGGACGCTTCCGCCGTTTCAATGGCTCTGGACGCTACTGACATTGTAAATGAAATAGAAAAAATACATCAGACAAGTGCCGTTGTTACTGCCGCACTCGGAAGACTTTCAATTGCTGCATCTATGATGGGATTCGGTCTGAAGGGCAAGGATGATTCAATATCTCTTAAAATTGACGGTGGCGGTCCTGCCGGAATGCTTATTGCCGTATCTGACGGAATGGGCAATGTAAAAAGCTATGTTCAGAATCCGGTTGTTGAAATACCGCTGAACAGCGTCGGAAAACTTGACGTCGCAGGTGCTGTCGGAAAAGACGGAACACTTACCGTTTCAAAAGACCTCGGACTGAAAGAGCCTTACTGCGGCATGGTGCCGATAGTTTCGGGAGAAATAGGCGAAGATATTGCAAATTACTTTGTTTCAAGCGAACAGGTTCCGACCGTCTGCGGACTGGGTGTTCTGGTAAATCCTGACCTTTCAGTAAAATGTGCGGGAGGATTTCTTATCCAGCTTCTGCCGTTTGCAGATGAAAACTGTATAAGTACTATTGAAAGCAATGTAAGCAAAATAAAATCTGTCACTGACCTTTTCAGTTCCGGAAAAAAGCCGGAGGAAATTGCTCTGGAGCTCCTTGAAGGTCTTGAACCGAATCTTCTTGACGAAAGCAATCCTGAATATAAATGTGACTGTAGCCGTGAAAGAACAGAAAGAATACTTGCCGGACTTGGTTCTGAAGAACTTAAAAAACTCGCTGATGAACAGCCTGTTACCGAGGTTTGCTGTCATTTCTGCGGAAAAAAATATACATTCTCATCTGATGAATTACTGGCTTTGAAAAAAATTTGAAAAAATTTCAAAAAAGGTATTGACAAATCGTAAAAGATGGTGTATAATAATTATTGTTGCACAGCAAGTGCAGCGGTTATACTGGTGAATCGGGAGCATAGCTCAGCTGGGAGAGCATCTGCCTTACAAGCAGAGGGTCATAGGTTCGAGCCC
>USJI01000221.1 GCA_900554975.1 uncultured Ruminococcus sp.
TCATCAAAGCTTCCTGAAGCTTTCAAGCGTTATGCATCTGCTATTTCAGTTCGTACAAGTTCTATCCAGTACGAGAACGATGATGCAATGCGTGTTGAATGGGGCGATGACTACGCTATCTGCTGCTGCGTATCAGCTACACAGACAGGTAAGGAAATGCAGTTCTTCGGAGCACGTGCAAACCTTGCTAAGTGTCTCCTTTACGCTATAAACGGCGGTGTTGATGTTAAGACAAGAGCACAGGTTGGTCCTCCATATGTTGGAATTTCTTCAGAATATCTTGAATATGACGAAGTTATCCAGAAGTATGAAAAAATGATGGAATGGCTGGCTAAGATCTATGTAAATACTCTTAACCTCATTCACTATATGCACGATAAGTATTACTATGAAGCAGCTGAAATGGCTCTTATCGATACAAACGTACGTCGTACATTTGCTACTGGTATCGCTGGTTTCTCACACGTTGTTGACTCACTCAGTGCTATCAAGTATGCTAAGGTTAAGGTTATCCGTGATGATGACGGAATCGCTACTGACTTTGAAATCGAAGGCGACTTCCCAAGATACGGTAACGATGATGACCGTGCTGATGATATCGCAGTATGGCTTCTCGGAACATTCCTTGACAAGATCAAGAAGTGCCACACATACCGTGATTCTGAACCTACAACATCTATCCTTACAATTACATCAAACGTTGTATATGGTAAGGCTACTGGTGCTATGCCTGACGGACGTAAAGCCGGTGAACCACTTTCACCTGGTGCTAACCCATCTTACGGTGCTGAACAGAATGGTCTGCTTGCTTCACTTAACTCAGTGGCTAAGCTTCCATATGAATGGGCTCTTGACGGTATTTCAAATACACAGACAATCAACCCTGATGCACTTGGTCACAGTGAACCTGAACAGGTTACAAACCTTGTAAATGTTCTTGACGGTTACTTTGACCAGGGAGCTCATCACCTGAACGTTAACGTATTTGGTAAGGATAAGCTCATTGATGCTATGGAACACCCAGAGAAGGAAGAATATGCAAACTTCACAATCCGTGTTTCCGGATATGCTGTTAAGTTTATCGACCTTACTCGTGAACAGCAGCTTGATGTTATTTCAAGAACTTGCCACGAAAGAATCTAATCTGATAAATTAAAGTTTATCTGATCATAATAATAAAGTCTCTCTGCGTTTGCGGGGAGACTTTGTATTCTATAAAAATCACTGTGGAGGAAAATATATGTGCGATAATAAAATTTTAACGGCAAAAGTTCATTCGACTGAGAGCTTTGGCGCTGCCGATGGTCCGGGAGTTCGCTTTATTGTATTTTTACAGGGATGTCATCTGAGGTGTAAGTATTGTCACAATCCTGATACATGGAATATGAATGATACTGAAAGTGTGGAAATGAATGCTGATGAGATTCTTGAAAAGGCATTGAGATATAAAAGCTACTGGAAAGCTGACGGCGGTATTACTGTCAGCGGAGGCGAACCGCTTTTGCATATAGATTTTCTGACGGATCTGTTTAAAAAGGCTAAGAAACTGGGAATTAATACTTGTATTGATACTGCCGGAAATCCTTTTACAAGGGAAGAACCTTTTTTCTCAAAGTTCAATGAACTTATGCAATATACAGACCTTCTTCTGCTTGACATAAAGGAAATAAATCCGGAACGTCATAAGGTGATAACCGGTGCAGATAATGCCAATATTCTTGATATGGCAAGATATTTGTCTGAGATAAATAAGCCTGTCTGGATAAGACACGTTCTTGTTCCGCAGTACAGTGATTTTGATGAAGACCTTACAGCACTTTCAGAATTCATAAGCAGTCTGGACAATGTAAAAAAGGTTGAAGTGCTTCCTTACCATACGCTTGGAATCTTTAAGTGGAAAACTTTAAATATTCCGTATAGTCTTGAAGGTATAAACCCTCCTGATGCTGAACGTGTTGCGAACGCAAACAGAATTCTGAAAACTGAACAATACAAATAATAAAAAAGGGTACACTAAAAAGTGTACCCTTTAATTTTTATATGAAAAAGAATAATTGACAAATATCTGAAAAAAATATTTCTGAATATTATTAACGGGGAGAATTATAAATGAATATTGTCATTGTGGATAATGATGCTTTTGCAGTAATGTCAATGAAGCGGATTCTGGAATCAGACAGTGAGATAACGGTTTCAGCAACTGGTGACAGCAAAGAGAATGCTGTATGGCTGTATGAGAAGTATCAGCCGGATATTTTGCTTCTGGAGTGCCAAATGAATGACGTTGACAGTGTTGAAACGGCGGAGAAAATTTTGAAGGCTGATAGTGAAGCTAAAATATTACTGCTAAGCACATATTCAGATGATGAACTGATTATAAAAGCTTTGAAAGCAGGTGTGAGGGGATATATTCTGAAACAAAATCTTGAAAGTATCGTGCCTGCACTCAAGACAGTTATGAATGGTCAGTTTGTGTTTGAAGATGAAGTTGTCAGTCAGCCGTTTACTGCAACAGATTATAAGATGAAAAACAATTCTGTAAAATCGGATTTGAGCGAACGTGAGCATGAAATTATAAAACTTGTTTCAGAAGGATTCGGTAACAGTGAAATTGCCACTGAACTTCTTTTGAGTGAGCGACAGGTGAAAAAATGCATAAGTGAAGTTATGGAGAGATTTGCATTAAAAAATCGTATACAGCTTGCCGTTTTTTTATTTTAATTTGATTCACACAAAACAGGATTGAAATTCAGTTCTTTAAGTAAAGCAAGGTCAGTTTCAAATGTTATTCCGGAAGTGGTAAGCATATTTCCCGAAATAGCGGCATTTGCTCCGGAGAGAAAACAATCTCTGCCCTTATTTTCCATAAGACCACGTCCGCCTGCAAGACGAATAAACGCATCCGGAAGAATAAAA
>USJI01000222.1 GCA_900554975.1 uncultured Ruminococcus sp.
TAGTTTTTTTTGACCGTTCAAGCAGCTTTGCTATCTGCCTGTCGCACGCATACATAAACGCCTTGGTCTTCGCATCGCGCAGATTGACCGGAGTAGACTGATATAAGCCACCGACATCAGTTATGTTAATCATTTTCAAGCCCTCCGTATGAGGCTGTAATGCTCTGAGCCACAGCGATCTGTGTATCGCTTATCGCTGTATAGCCCGGAGAACGGATTACAACTCTCTTAACCCCTGCCGCCCGCAGGTATTCAATTAACACATCTGTATTGATATCAGTTCCTATGTGTGTCCTTTGCCATATAGCCCACTCATTCGCTGCTTCCTGTGCTGAAGCTTGAATAGCCTCGACATTCTCCTTGTTGCTTCGCCCAATATAATATGTGAAGTCCAGATTATATTGAATGACGTCCGGAGCTGACACAACAATCTTGTCTGTAAGCGGCTTGATTCCGGATGATATTAAATAATTCGTAAGTCCATCAAGGAATGCCTTTCCGGGTATCTCTCCTTTTGCAAGAACAATCCTTATGTCAACTGTAGAATCTTCCTCCGTTTTCACCTTTACATCTTCTATCGCTGCCGAATTATACTGTCTCACCCAATATATATATGCATCTTCTGTTCCGGCTGTGGAGTATGCAGATGGAGCCAGATATATCCTCTCACGAAAATCAGTATCACTCTCCTCATTACTACCACCGGACGATTCACTCACATTAACTACACCTGTTATGTAAGGAATCTTATCAGCAAGTGCATTGATTTGACCGGCGATATATTTATTGCCAACAGCCCCAGCCTGAGTACATGTTGCGGCAACGTCAACTGATACTTCTCCCGCCTGTATCTCCGCGTAATCATTTGTCGCGAAGAATACATTATCTCCCGCAGTAGTACGTTTCCCTTTCGGAATAGCTGTCACCTGAGAGCGCGGCTCCTGTAACGAAAAACGTAAGACCGTGACCGCAGGACGCGCTTCCTGCTTGTATATCTTCTTATTTGCACCAAGCTGCTTAAGGTAATCGCCTGAAGCATACTTGAGGAAATTCATTCTGAAACCATTGTCAATGCATTGATATGCCTGATACAGCTTATTTGCAACAACATTCAGTTTTAACCTGTCTCTGTCTGCCGGATATAACGTAATGGATTCACCCGTCTCTTCTTTATAGGCAGCCTCATAGTCTCTGACCATCTCGTTTTTCATAGCCTCGATATCAATATCATCAATAACCGATATATCCGGCAGATTATACAGATTCTGAATATCAGCCGACATACGTCATCACCACCTTTGGAATAATTTTACTTTCTGACACATCAAAAGAAATTTCCGACACGGATAGCCTCGGTTCGTATTTCTCCAACTGCTCAATTGCCTGAATCGAATATGCGCACTTGGCTTTATTGACATTCTGACCCAGAATGTCGCTTGAAACCAACCCCATTGCCCTATCCTGTGGGTTTGTTCCTTTGAATGTTGTTAAAATCAATGAAGCATTGTTTATGAGCTCTTCCTGTAATGCGGAGCTTATATCGGAATTGGACTTTAACTCCAATTTAACATCATCAATTGATACCATCCTCGTCCCTCCTATGAATACTCTTCAAGTGTCACGGATGCCGACGCCTTAATCAATTTACCATCACTCATAATCTGATTCCATGAGGATGATACCTTGGTCAACCGCCATCTATCGCCTATTTTCTTGTTCCCAATAACAAGTGGGCTTACAAGCCCATTCTCGGCATACCCGGTAAGTATATCAAGCATATCACCAGGATTTACACCATAAGAGGCATTCAGCTCAATCGTAAAAGAAACCGTCTTTGCAGACGGCCCAAGAAATTCATATTCGGATTTTTTTCCATTACGCTTGTGTTCTCCCCAGCTTCCGGATGCATTCATCTTGAAATCGTGAAAGCTTAGGATTGTCCGGTCTGATACACTGAAAATCACAACTCCAAAATACCCTATCATGAAGCACTCTCCTTTCCGGTCGGAAAGTTGCCCAATGCTTCGCCAGTCACATTAAGATTTACAATCGTTGCTGTATCTGCCTCTATTTTCTCCGCCTTCAATGTCTTTGTTGATATGTCCTCCGCAACTAATTTTTTCTTAACAGTCACATTATCTGCAACAAGTGACTGAAACCTGACATTGGGTGCCGATATCTCCATCGTCTTGGTCCTGGAATTGTATTTTATATACGTTCCATCCGGAAATTCTTTATAAAACACTCCTGCGGTGCCGCCAGACGGCTTTTTCTTAATGCTCCAAGGTACTCCAAGAATAAAACCCTTGGAGTTTGAGTTCGGAAGCAAAAGAACCACAACCATATCATCTACCTGTGGCATATCATAAGCAGCGCTGAAAAATGGGAACTGAGGTGATGGCTGATTGTTGCGATCGCTATACATCACACTTGCTGTTCCATTTTCGTAATCAATTGTATGTATTCTGCCTATTCTTATAATGTCCAGCATTTACTCCTCCTACTCTGCCGGAATCTTAAGCACCTGTCCAGGATATATAAGACTCGGATCCTTAATGATGTCCCTGTTCGCATTGAAAATGATTGTGTATTTAGCTCCGCTGCCGTAAAATCCGCGTGCTATGCTCCACAGGCAATCACCGGTTTTTACTATGTACGTTGTCCCTGATAATGTATCTGTCTCAGCGCCTGCCTGCGCATCTGAGAATGTTGTATGTGTCACACATGCATGCAGTTTAAGTCTGCATGTATATGTCCCCTGCGCATTCTTGGAATGTATGACACTGTCAACAAAATATATCCCATCAAGCTTTCCTAAGCCTGTTATATTGACATTGCGCCCTGCCATGTGTTTTGTATCACCCTTAACTGTCACAGATAATGATATCGCACCTCTTAT
>USJI01000223.1 GCA_900554975.1 uncultured Ruminococcus sp.
TGGATAACTTTCTTTTTGAATGATGGCTCTTACATTTTCAGGAAGCATTCTAGGTACATTTTCAAAGAAACCTCCTCCTGTAATATGAGAGCATCCTTTAATTCTAACACCCGCATTTTTTACATTTTTTAAAGCTTTTACATAAATACGTGTTGGTTCAATTAAAACTTCTCCTAAAGTTTTTCCTAATTCATCATAGTATGTATCTAATGATTCTTTTGTCATTTCAAACACTTTTCTAACAAGTGAAAAACCATTTGAATGAACACCACTTGACTTTATAGCAATAAGAACATCCCCGGCTTTCTGGGTATCAGGTTTCAGGATTTTATCTTTGTCTACAACACCAACAGCAAAACCTGCTACGTCATATTCATCAACAGGATAGAAACCAGGCATTTCAGCTGTTTCACCGCCAACAAGAGCACATTCGGACTGCACACAGCCATCTGCGATACCGGAAACAATCTGAGCAACCTTTTCAGGATAGTTTTTTCCGACAGCTATATAATCAAGGAAAAACTGTGGCTTGGCACCGCAGCATATAATATCGTTAACACACATAGCTACGCAGTCAATACCAATTGTGTCATGTTTATCCATTAAAAAAGCTATTTTAAGTTTTGTTCCGACACCATCTGTACCTGATACAAATACAGGCTTGTTTATACCTGTAAGATCAGGTTCAAAAAGACCACCGAAACCACCTATGCCGGACAATACGCCCTCAGTCATAGTACGCTTAACATGAACCTTCATAAGTTCAACTGCCTTGTAACCGGCAGTTACGTCAACTCCGGCCTTTTTATAACTTTCTGAAAAGCTTTTCATCAAACTAATCCTCCAAATTTATTCTTATTCGCCAATTTTCTGTTCAAACTTGTCCTTCGGCATTTCCTTAGGAACTTCAACCGGATAATCGCCTGTAAAGCATCCGACACAGAAATCACATTTTGCATTTTCAGCAATTTTCTGAACCTTATCCACACTCAGATATCCCAGTGAATCAGCCCCTATTGTTTTAGCAATTTCATCAACAGACATTTTACATGCTATGAGGTTTTCCTTGCTGTCAATATCCGTACCAAAATAACAAGGATTGATAAACGGCGGACATGATATTCTCATATGCACTTCAGAAGCACCTGCTTCCCTGATAAGATTTACTATTCTTGCACTTGTAGTTCCACGAACGATACTGTCATCAATAAGAACAACACGTTTTCCCCTTACAACATCTTTTATTACATTCAGCTTTATCTTTACTGAATTTGAACGCTGTGATTGTGTAGGCTGTATAAATGTTCTTCCAACGTATCTGTTTTTTATAAAACCAACGCCATACGGAATACCCGAAGCTCTTGAAAATCCCAGTGCAGCATCAAGACCGCTGTCCGGAACACCAACAACAACATCTGCGTCAACAGGGTGTTCCTCCCAGAGATATTTGCCAGCATTCAGACGTGCCTGATGAACACTTGAACCCTCAATTACAGAGTCAGGACGGGCAAAGTACACATACTCAAATACACACATTGATTTTTTCTGACAGCAGTGTGTTCTCACTGATTTAATACCATTTTCATCAACAATTATTATCTCGCCGGCTTCAACATCTCTTATAAACTTAGCCCCTATACTGTCAAGTGCACAGCTTTCAGAAGCGAAAACAATAGCTCCGGTTTCTGTTTCACCCATACATAGCGGACGGAATCCCTGAGGATCCCTTGCAGCAATCAGTTTTTTCGGGGACATAATTACAAGAGAATATGCCCCTTTGAATTTATACATTGCTTCTTCTACCGCTTTTTCAATCGACGGATGAATAAGTCTCTGTTCTGTTATTGCATAAGAGATAACCTCAGTATCATTTGTATTGTGAAAAATAGCACCACGAAGCTCATACTTTTCTCTGAGTTCTCTTGCATTTACAAGATTTCCGTTATGTGCAATTGCCATAGGTCCTTTTATATGGCGCACAACGAGAGGCTGAGCATTTGAACGGTTTGACTTGCCTGTTGTGGAATATCTCACATGACCAATTGCAATATTACCAAGTCCAAGCTTTTTCAGATGTCTTTCATTGAATACCTCAGGTACAAGTCCCAAATCTTTATGATATGAAAATACACCCTTGTCATTTACAACAATACCACAGCTTTCCTGTCCTCTGTGCTGCAGGGCATACAGTGAAATATATGCCTGTGATGCAACGTCCATAGTTTCTTTGCTGTAAATACCGAAAACGCCGCATTCCTCATTTATTTTATCGAACATAAATTCTAACTCCAATCAGATGAAAAAAGTGATTATTCTCCAAGAAGTCTCTTCATGATTTCCTTGTATGCATCTTCTTCGCCGCCAAGATTTCTTCTGAATCTGTCCTTGTCCAGTTTTTCATGTGTAACACTATCCCAGAAACGGCATGTATCAGGTGAAATTTCATCTGCAAGAACAATTGTGCCATCAGCTGTTTTACCAAATTCAAGCTTGAAGTCGATGAGTTCGATGTTAAGATCTTTAAGGTAATCTGTCAGAAGCGTATTGATTTTCAGAGCATATTCAGCGATAAGATCAAGTTCTTCCTTTGTGCACCAGTTCATTGCCATGATGTGGTACTCGTTTACCATAGGATCACCAAGTGCATCATCTTTATAACAATATTCAAGAACCGTTTTTCCAAGCTTTACACCTTCATCAAGACCAAGTCTTTTAGCAAGTGAACCTGCTGCAATGTTTCTTACGATAACTTCCAGCGGAACGATAGAAACTCTTTTGACAATTGTTTCACGGTCGGAAATTTCTTCAACAAGATGTGTAGGAATACCGTTCTTTTCAAGCATCTTCATAAGGTGGTTTGTAACACGGTTGTTGATGATACCCTTGTTGTGGATAGT
>USJI01000224.1 GCA_900554975.1 uncultured Ruminococcus sp.
ACTTGAAACAGGTGAAACACTTGACATGATCCTGCCTGAAGCACTTGCAACTGTTCGTGAAGGTGCTTACAGAGTTCTGGGCAAAAAACCTTATCCGGTTCAGATAATCGGTGCTATCGTTCTGCATCAGGGTCGTATAGCTGAAATGAAAACCGGTGAAGGTAAAACTCTTGTTGCCTGCGTTGCTTCATATTTAAATGCACTCAGCGGTAAGGGCGTTCATGTAGTTACAGTAAACGATTATCTTGCTAAAACACAGTCTGATGAAATGGGTAAGGTTCTTAGATTTCTGGGACTTACGGTCGGCTGTATCCTTCATGGCCTGACAAATGAAGAAAGACGTGAAGCATATAACTGTGATGTTACATACGCAACAAATAATGAACTCGGTTTCGATTATCTGCGTGATAACATGGTTATTTACAAAAAAGACAGGGTTCAGAGAAAGCCGAACTTTGCTATTGTCGATGAGGTTGACTCGATTCTCATAGATGAAGCAAGAACCCCGCTTATTATTTCGGGCAGAGGCGACAAATCAACAGAGCTTTATGACATTGTTGATAAATTTGCAAAGAATCTTGTTTCCACAACTGTTGTTGAAATAGACGATAAGCAGGATCAGGATGAGATTAATGAAAATGTTGATTACATTATTGATGAGAAGGCAAAGACAGCTACTATAACACGTTCAGGTGTTAAGAAGGCTGAAAAGTATTTCAATGTTGACAACCTTATGGATCCTGAAAACATGACATTACTGCATCATATCAATCAGGCCCTCAAGGCACATGGCGTAATGCACGCTGATATAGATTACGTTGTTAAAGACGGCGAAGTAATTATCGTTGATGAATTTACAGGACGTTTGATGCTCGGTCGTCGTTTCAATGACGGACTTCATCAGGCTATTGAAGCTAAGGAAGGTGTTAAGATAGCTCATGAGTCAAAGACTCTTGCAACTATTACTTTCCAGAATTATTTCCGTCTTTATAAAAAGCTTTCCGGTATGACTGGTACAGCTATGACAGAAGAAGATGAATTCAGAGAAATTTACAAGCTGGACGTTATTGCTATTCCTACAAACAGACCTGTTATCCGTGTTGACCATTCAGATCAGATATACAGAACTGAAGCCGGTAAGTTCAATGCAATTATCGATCAGATAATTGAGTGCCACAAGAAAGGTCAGCCTGTTCTGGTTGGTACTATATCAATTGAAAAATCTGAACTCCTTTCTGCAATGCTCAAGAGAAAAGGTATAAAGCACGTTGTACTTAATGCCAAATATCATGCAAAGGAAGCTGAGATCGTTGCTCAGGCTGGTAAACTCGGTGCAGTAACCATTGCTACAAACATGGCAGGACGTGGTACTGATATCATGCTTGGAGGTAATGCTGAATTCCTTGCGAAAGCAGAAATGCGTAAGAGAGAATATGATGAAGATATTATAAATGAAGCAGTCGGATTTGCTGATACTGACGATGAGGAAATTCTCGCAGCAAGAGCAGTTTACAAGGAACTTTACGATAAGTTCAATGCTGAAGTAAAAGAAAGAGCAAAGGAAGTAAAGGCGGCAGGCGGTCTTTACATTCTTGGTACAGAACGTCATGAATCAAGACGTATAGACAATCAGCTCAGAGGACGTTCCGGACGTCAGGGCGATGAAGGTGAAAGCCGTTTCTTCCTTTCTGTTGAAGATGACCTTATGCGTATATTCGCAGGCGACAGACTTGAAAACATGATGAAGTCACTGAATGTTGAAGAAAATATGCCTATCGAAAGCAAGATGCTTACAAAGATAATCGAATCTTCACAGAAGAAGGTTGAGGGCAGAAACTTCAGCATCAGAAAGAACGTTCTTAACTATGATGACGTTCTGAACACACAGCGTGAAATTATTTACAAACAGCGTTCACAGGTTCTTGACGGTGAAGACCTTCACGATTATATTCTTAACATGATGCATGAACTGGCTGTTGAATCTGTTGATAGTTATCTTTACAGCGATGATGATAAGGATAACTGGAATCTTATCGGTCTTAAAGATCATTTTATGGGCTGGGTACTCAGAGATGAAGACCTTGACTATGAAGAAAATGAGATGGATGAAGTTACAAAGGCTTCTATTGCACAGCTTCTTGAGGACAGAATGAAGACTATCTATGCAGCTAAGGAAGACGAGTTCGGCGGACAGCTTATCCGTGAGCTTGAACGTGTAATCCTTCTCAAGGTTGTTGATACAAAGTGGATGAACCATATTGATGATATGGCTGAACTGAAAAAGGGTATCGGTCTCAGGGCATTCGGACAGAAGAATCCTGTTGTTGAATATAGATATGAAGGTTTTGAAATGTTTGATGCTATGGTTGAATCCATTCGTGAAGATACAATCAGAATGCTTCTTACTGTAAGAGTTCAGAAGAATGTTACTCCTCAGCGTGAACAGGTTGCAAAGCCTGATGCACCGAATGCAGGAAGCACAAGAGTTGCAAAGTCAAGACCAAATGACAATGACCCTTGTCCATGCGGTTCAGGAAAGAAGTATAAAAAGTGCTGTGGTATGAAAGAACAGCAGTAATATAAAAAGAGGGGACGTTTAAGCGTTCCCTCTTAATTTTAACTATGAAAAAAGCTTCAGTCAGTAACGGCTGAAGCTTTTAAAATTAAATATCGTTTTTTATTTTCATACATCTCATAGCATTCAGTATAGCTATGACTGAAACACCGACATCGGCAAATACAGCCGCCCACATTCCGGCAAGACCGAATGCACCGAAAATCATAATGAGGAGTTTTACAGCAAGTGCAAAAATAATATTCTGGTATGCAATACTGAGTGTCCGTTTTGAAATATTTATAGCACCTGTTATCTTTGAAGGTTTGTCGTCCATAAGG
>USJI01000225.1 GCA_900554975.1 uncultured Ruminococcus sp.
AATATCCATTAAAGGAAACGCCTTTGAAAGAATATGATCAGTTTTATTTCTGTAATATGCAACCTCACGTTTTGAATTAGTCAGGTAATATTTTCCGTCGTTGTGATATCCGTTAATGCATTCACCCGTAAGAGCCGCTGCACCTGAAACATAATTCAGATGGTGATAGATGTCAGTATTCAGACCTTTCAGATAGTATGGTCTGATCTGACCTGTCATATAAATCGGAATCCAGGCTTCAAGACCTAAAATCATTTCTTCCAGAGGTCTGTCAATATTATGAATCATGTTAAGGTGAAGGCCCTTTTTCAGACAGGCGGCAATACCGAACATCCATTTTTTATTAAAATCCATGTCTTCTGCCATATCAGCCATTGGCATATCGCTGTTCATGAACACTGGCTCTCTGGAACGTGAAAGAGCTGTTGCTTTGAAAAAATCCAGTTCGCCTTGTTTCATCTCTTCAATTCCGTAATAGTTTCTTGAAGCAGGAAGACTGAACGGGGCAGTCGGTACTTTTATTTTATCAAATTTAATAATCGTAATGTATTCATTAAGATCGAATTCGTCCAGTTTTTTCAGATATCCGCCTATCTGATCTTTTGTTTTATCTTCGCCGGAATTACTGCAAAGATAATTCGTCATTGCTGCTGTAAAATCTGCACAGACCAGATTATTATCTTCAAAAGAATAATCAATCAGACTGCAAATGCGATTTATGTCTTCTGACTTACTGTATTTTCTTATGAGAAACTGGCTGAGATTTTCTGCGAAAACATTTATATCCGAAGGTACACGCTGACCCTTTTTGAGCCTGGAAATGTACGAGGGATCATATCCTATACCTCTGGCAAGTTCATTCAGATTAATCTCCAGCATATTGACAAGATTTGCAAAATTTCCGGAAAACTGACTGTTATCTGTTTCTACAATACCAAGTTCATCAATAAATTTTTCATAAACGGAATCGTAATCTATATCAGTTAGTTCACGTCTGCCGGCGATTTTGCTGATACCATCTGAAATTTTTTTGAGTGTATCTGTTTCCGGTACTCTCTGACCATTTCGGTAACGGCTTAATGATGCTGATGTAATTCCTGATTCTTTTGCAAGTTCACTGGCGGTACAATTCAGAATATCCAGATATGTATTTATTATTTCCGGGAATGTCATTTACTGTCTTCCTTTCAGGTGTAATTTGTAAAAAGTTCATACAACTGTTTCTGATAGCTATTATAACATATTATCTGTCGCTCTGCACTGTAATTCTGCAAATTGTTTCCAATTTGTCATTGACTGCATGGTAATTTTTCTTCCATTTTTTGTGTAAATATGTTAAAATATAAATGAAATAACTTCCATGATTAATGTGCATTTTAAGCAGACAGCCTTATAAATGCACAGCATAAATAAAAAGGAGGAATCCATATGATGAAACACAAATCTATCCGCCGTTTTACAGCCGCAGTTACTGCATTAGCAACGGTTTTTTCCTGTTGCTGTGTCTATGAGGGCTATACAGGTATTACCGGAAACAGCAGTGTTGTATATGCTGGTTACGTTGCAGAGGGAGTATCTGACACCGGTTATAAGTATGATATATATACTGATGATAATGAGAAAGAATACTGCATTATAACAGGTTATTCCGGAACAGATACAGAGCTTGTTATTCCGTCGTCGTTTACCTATGATGGTAATGAAATACCTGTCACGAACATAAAACAGGAAGCATTCCGTGATAACACATCAATCACTTCAGTAAAATTTCCGGAAGGTGTTGTAAGTATAGGACAGAAAGCATTCAGCGGATGTACATCCTTAGCAGATGTTTCCCTTCCGAAATCTCTTAAAGAAATTGGTGTAGATGCATTTGAAAAATGCCCTGTAAAGGGTGTTATTATAGCAAGTGATCTGACTGATGGAATATATGCTTTTGATAAGGACTCGTTAGAATCAGTAAGATTTGCTGAAGGAGTTACAACTGTTCCGGAAAGATTGTTCTATTTAATGGAAAATTTGAAAATAGTTGAATTTTCCGATACTATTACGGATATCGGTTACAATGCATTCGGTAGTTGTACATCCCTGAAAAATATAGTTATTCCGGACAGCGTAAAAAATATCGGAGACAGTGCTTTTGAATCATGTAAGGGACTTGAATCAGTTGTTATCGGAAATGGTGTTGAGACGATAGGTAAGAGGGCTTTTTATGGGTATTCTACCAATGCTCTTGTAAATCTTAAAAAAGTAACACTTGGAAACAGCATAAAAACGATTGGTGCTGAAGCTTTCGCAAATTCTGGTATCAGCGGAGATTTGACTTTCTCTGATACAGTTGAAACGATCGGGGAAGATGCATTCGGCTGGTGTAGAAATATTACTTCTGTTCAGTTTGGCAAGGGTATAAAGCTTATCGGCAAAGCATCATTTATCAGTTGTAGCAAACTGACTGATATTGCTTTCACAGAGGGTATGAGTGATACAGTTATAGGAGATAGGGCATTTGAAAGCGATCCGATTCTCGGAAAGGTTGTTTTCCCGAGCGGTATAATCAAGATTGGTGAAAGTGCATTTGAAAATTGCGGGGCAATAAAAAAAGAAGAAGTTTGTGAAGGAAGAAGAAGCGTATATATTTCAAAGAAAGATATACATAAAACTTACCAGGAGGGAGATACTGAATATAGATATTATACATATGGAAATGGGCAGGAGTATTATGAACTGAATATTGGATATTTTAATCAGGAAAATTTTAGAGATAGTTACAATAAATATGATTCTGATATAGAAGTTGTATTATGTGTACCGGGAGCAAATAAGCAAAAGGTATATACACATTCATATACAGGATTAGAAGATATTGATTTGTCGAATAATAATAGAAC
>USJI01000226.1 GCA_900554975.1 uncultured Ruminococcus sp.
TTGTTTTTCTCCATTGCCATATATATACCAGCCTCCTAAAATCTAATGTCGGCATACCATTCGTCCTCGTGCAGCATCCTGCCTCGGACTCAGGCATCCATCTCATAGAGCACTTCATACAATTCTTCCGAATCAATGAATGTTTCTGTTTTTGTATAATAAATCTCGTGCTGGGAAAGCACTGCCTCCACTTGTTCTTCCAATTCCGGCAGTTTTTTATCCGTGTACAATTCAATGTCCAGTTGCTTAAAACTGAAATATGCCACATTATCCGCTGAAAATGTATTCTCTCCAGGAGATAGAAACAGCAGAAAAGGCGGTTCAGGACTTTCGCCTTCTGCATAATGATGATAGGCAAAGGGCAGCCCCATTTCTTCCAGCATTTCAGCGATTTCTTCGTAAGTCATGACAACGCCTCCTCAATTAAATGCTCCAGCAACTGTACACCGTTTTCTTCCGCAGGAGCAATGTGCGGTTTTCCTGATACCCGACCGCCGCCACGTTTGGCATGACCTTTCTCCAAAAGATGTGCCAATCTGTAATGGTCTTTGGAATGTACCGTCATTTTCAGAGTATGGCTATTCTCTGAGGTTTTTGTAGCTTTCCAGCTTTTACCGTAAGCACCTGTATCTTTTGGCGCATTGGCGGAAATCTCTTTTTTCACAGAGGTTGCTGTCTTTTTGACCGCTTCTTTCATGGAATCGTTGGCAAGGCTGACGTATTCCTGCAATCCTGCCATGATGTCATCAGCAAGGCTGTCAATTGTACTCATCCGTGCATCCCGCCTTTCTCACTTCACATACAAGGGTGATGTAGCTGTTGTGAAGATAATCACGTTGCACGGATTTGATGTTGTAGGTAAGACCTCTAAACAGAATCCTATGCGTAGTCGAATTCAGCGACAGAATGAAAAGGCTCTGCCTGACCACGAATGACACGGACTGTATTTCTCTGGTGACTCCCGTATTCACTTGTTCGGCAGAGCTTTTCACGCTGACTTTCGCCCAGCAGGAGAAAACCTCGTCCCACTTGGAAGTATGGTTTCCGATTTCATCTACCACGGTGCGATGCTCCAGAATGGCGATACGCTGATTCAGTTTATCAAAATCCATTACACCACACCCTCTCGCTGTGCAAACAGAATGGAACGCAGGCTCATGGTAAGACCATGATAGTCGGGCTTGCTTCTGTTTTCATACAGATAACCGAGTGCAAACAATACCGCTGTTCTCGTCACATCTTCAAAACAAGTGAATTTTTCCTCATCCATTCTGCCCACGTCCTTGACCAGTGATTTTGCCGTATCGAGCAGTTGGAGGATGAGCTTGTCATCCTCCTCATGGTCGACACGAAGATAATTTTTGGCTTCGTTAAGGGTAATCATGCTATCACGCCTTTTTGATTGTAAGAGTTTTTACGGCCTCGGGCAGAATCAGCTTGCCGTCCACACGCTGAGAAGCAAGGAAGCCGACCTGTCCGTTCATAGCGAAAAGCTCATTCAGACGCTTAAGAGAACGTCCCTGTCTGTCAGCCACCCAGTAATAACTAAAGTCGCCAAACGCCATGCACTTGTTGCCAGCCTTGATTTCCGGCACATAACTCGATGTTTTGTAAGGGCGATTGAGAATAGTATCCGGCACACCTGCCTGCACGGACGGATTCCAGATGTAATTGCCTGTGTTGTCTTTCAGCTTGCGAAGTGCCTTTACTGTAGAATCATTGAGCACCCACACCGCCTTCTTGCGGTACGGACTTCTGAGAGAATAGAAGAGTTCCATCACATCATCAAATGTAATGCTTGTACCTGTGGTGGAAGTGCCGTCTTCTGCACCGCCTGTCGCGTTGAAAATGCCGGTCGGTTTTCCCTTGCCGTCACCAACGAAAAACGCCTCTTCTTCCTTTGCACCGATTCTTCTTGCAAATTCCTTTGCAATGTAGGACGGCAAATCAAATACAGAATCGTTAAGGAGTTCTTCAGAAATTTTAATTGCTGTTCCCAGCTTGTATGCGGAAAGCGATGCCTGTCCGAACGTATCATCAGAAAGAGAATACTGCTGTTCCTCGTCCATCCAGACAGCCTCGCCCTTGGAAGTCACAATCGGAATCTTGCGGTCGCCGTTGGAAGTTTTGATGACCGTTGCCATCTGGCGGAAAATACTCTCTTCCTCCAATGCTTCCACCAGTTTTCGTTCAAACTCATCTGGAACAAGATAACCGCCCTCTGCGTCTGTGCCAATGTGCAAATCATCGTGGACATCGATCCAGTTGCGGTTTCTGACGCTATTCCAGAAAGCCTTCTTGTAAGTATCACTTGCTGTACCTGTCTTTTCAGAAATAGTCGGTGCTGTGGGTTTTCCGAGAACAGGTGTTGAGGTTGCCTTGTTCATTTCTGCCTCAATTTCAGCCTGTCTTTCCAGACGCTGAATTTCCTTTCCAAGGTCTACAATCGTCTGTTCCATTGCATCGTAGGTCTTGGAATCTTCCTCACTGAGAACACCGTTTGCGTTTCGCTTGCTGTCAAGAAAATCACGGGCAGTGTCCCAAGCCTTCTTTCTCTTTTCTCTGAGTTCTTTAATCGTCATAATCAATTCCTCCAATCAATATTTCAAAAGTGCCAGTCTTTTTTCAAGCTGGTCAATGGGTGTTCCTGTAACGGATTCTGCTGATGCAGATACTTTGGATAAGAATGCAGATAGATTCTTCGATTTGGAATAGGTCATTGCGGTCAGTGTATCTTCTTTTTCTTCTTCATCCTGTTCTTCCTCTTCAGGAACAACAGGCATTTTCTTATCTGCAAACAGAATCCCGTCCACAAATCCCATCTCATGAGCCTTTTTTGCATTGAGCCATGTTTCATCGGACA
>USJI01000227.1 GCA_900554975.1 uncultured Ruminococcus sp.
AACCCGCTTATCGGCGGAATGGTCTGGGGCTGTCCGCTGAATAGCCTTGGTCCTGAATGGAACGATCTTGTATACAGCGGAAGAATGGACGATGCTGCAAAGCGTCTGCTGCTTACAAACAGTTTTCCGGAATTTACTTCAAGAGTATGTCCGGCACTTTGCGAAAAGGCTTGTACCTGCGGACTTTATGGTGACCCTGTAACAGTCAAGGAAAATGAGTATGCAATAATTGAATATGCCTATGCAAACGGTCTTATGAAACCGCAGATACCTCAGGTAAGAACAGGTAAGAAAATTGCAGTTATCGGTTCAGGTCCTGCCGGACTTGCTGCCGCTCAGCGTCTTAACAGACGTGGACATACTGTAACAGTTTATGAACGTGAGGACCGTGTTGGCGGACTGCTTATGTACGGTATCCCGAATATGAAACTTGAAAAAACTGTTATAGAGCGTCGTGTAAAGCTTATGGAAGAAGAAGGCGTGAAATTTGTTACCGGTGTTGATGTCGGAAAGGATATCAGCCGATGAAATAAAGAACAGTTATGATGCTGTTATACTCTGTTGCGGTTCATCAAATCCAAGAAATATAAACGCTCCCGGACGTGATTCAAGAGGAATTTACTATGCGGTTGATTTCCTTAAAGCCACAACAAAGAGTCTTATAAATTCCAATCTTTCAGATGGATATTTTATCAGTGCAAAGTATAAGAATGTAATCGTAATAGGCGGCGGTGATACAGGTAATGACTGTGTCGGAACATCTATCCGCCATGGCTGTAAATCAGTAGTTCAGCTCGAAATGATGCCTAAACTCCCTGATACCCGTGCCGTTGATAACCCGTGGCCGGAATGGCCGAGAGTCAGCAAGACTGATTACGGTCAGGAAGAGGCAATTGCAGTATTCGGCAGAGATCCGAGAATATATCAGACAACTGTAAAACGTTTTGTTAATGATGATACTGGTCATGTCCGCTTTGTTGAAACCATTAAGCTTCAGCCGGTAAAGGATCTGAAAACAGGCAGGGTACGCATGGAAGAAATAGCAGGAAGTGAGCAGATGCTTCCGGCAGACCTTATCCTTATCGCTGCAGGATTCCTTGGAACCGAAAGTTATATTGCCGATGCATTCGGCGTAAAGCTTAATGAACGCACAAATGTTGCAACACAGTCAGCTGAAACATATCAGACAAATGTTGAAAAGGTGTTCACAGCCGGAGATATGCACAGAGGTCAGTCGCTTGTTGTCTGGGCTATCCGTGAGGGACGTGAGGCAGCCAAGGAAGTTGACAAATATCTTATGGGATATACAAATCTGAGATAAATTTTAACAAGGGTATCCGTTTTTTACGGGTACCCTGTCTATTTAAAGTGTATTTGTTACAAAAACAACTGTATTTTTCTCGAAAAATCTGTATTGCAAAATGTCAGAAAATATGTTATAATGGTAAATGAAATTTGAAGTTGTGTTTTAATGGATATTCAGGATTCTTAAACACAGCATTATGGATTAAATTAAGGAGTGCAGAAAAATGGGTTTTAATGAAATGGAAAAAAGCGAGCTTGCGACAATGAAGAAACAGTGGGATGATGAATACAATTCATTCAAAGCCAAGGGTCTGAAGCTTAATATGGCAAGAGGAAAGCCGGCGCCGGAACAGCTTGAACTGAGTATGGGACTTCTTGATGTTCTTAACAGCAAGAGCAGTCTTATCGGCGAAAATGGTGATGATTACAGAAACTACGGAATTCTTGAAGGTATTCCTGAGGCAAGAGAAATGTTTTCAAAGATGATTGGCGTTAAATCAGATGAAATTCTTGTCTGTGGAAATGCAAGTCTTAATATAATGTATGATGTTGTGTCAACTTCTTTTTTAAAGGGAGTAAATGGTGGTACACCTTGGTGCAAACTGGATAAGGTTAAATTCCTGTGTCCTGTTCCGGGATATGACAGACATTTTGCAATCTGTGAAAATTTCGGTATTGAAATGATAAATATTCCGACAGATGAAAACGGTCCTGATATGGATATGGTTGAAAAACTGGTTTCATCAGATGAATCTGTAAAGGGTATATGGTGTGTACCGCAGTATGCAAATCCGACAGGATATGTTTACAGCGATGAAGTTGTAAAGCGTTTTGCTGCACTCAAACCGAAAGCAGCTGATTTCAGAATTTTCTGGGATAATGCTTACTGCATCCACCATGTGTCAGATACACCAAAATATGTTCTGAATCTTATGGACGAATGCCGCAAGACAGGCAATGAAGATATTCTTTATACTTTTGGTTCGACTTCAAAGGTTACATTCCCGGGTGCAGGTGTTGCGGCTCTTGGAACAAGCAAGAATAATATTTCATATCTGAAAAAGGTAATGGGAATCAGAACTATCGGATATGATAAGATAAATCAGTTAAGACATGTCAGATTTTTCGGTACTTATGAAGGTATTCTGGAACACATGGAAAAGCACAGAGCAATCTTAAAGCCTAAGTTTGATGCAGTTATTGATATGCTTGAAAAGGAAATTGCTCCGCTTGGAATCGGCAGCTGGACAAATCCGGATGGAGGTTATTTTATCTCATTTGATTCACTTCCGGGCTGTGCAAAGAGAATAGTTGAACTTTGCAAGGAAGCAGGGGTTACACTTACAGGTGCAGGTGCAACATATCCTTATGGCAAGGATCCGGAGGATCGCAACATCCGTATTGCTCCATCTTATCCGCCGCTGCAGGATCTGATCATTGCAACCGAGCTGTTTGCACTCTGCGTCAAGCTGGTCAGTGTCAACAAGCTGTTAGAGGAAATGTAATATTAAACCAAGAAGTACAGGAATTGTATGGGTATGTCGAAGGACCGCT
>USJI01000228.1 GCA_900554975.1 uncultured Ruminococcus sp.
TTGTTTTGTTTCTCCCGAATATTCATTTAATATATCGTCCAGATTTATATCTTTCGTATCTTTTGGCATCTACATCAATCTCCAGTTATTTCTTTGCTCTTTGTCTTACTGCTTCATACATAAAGATTCCGGCTGCAACGGAAGCGTTAAGCGATGTTATTTTACCATACATAGGGAGTTTCAGAAGAAAGTCACATTTTTCTTTTATGAGTCTTCCCATTCCGAATCCTTCAGAGCCGATAACAAGTGCAATACTTCCTTTTAAGTCAACGCCGTCATAATTTTCACCAGAAGCATCTGTTCCGTATATCCATACACCGTTTTCCTTGAGATAATCTATCGCTGAAGCAAGGTTCGGAACTCTTGCCACAGGAACCCAGCTTGCAGCTCCAGCAGAGGTTTTATGTACAGTAGCGTTAAGGGACGCACTTCTTCTTTTCGGTATTATTATTCCGTCTGCACCGGCTGATTCAGCTGTTCTGATGATTGCTCCCAGATTGTGCGGATCTTCAATTTCGTCGCATATAATTATAAAAGGCTCTGTGCCCTTCTTTCTTGAAATCTCAAGAATATCATCAACAGAAACATATTCGGCACACGCAATTGACGCAGCTACACCCTGATGCGATTCGCCGTCAGTTATCTGGTCAAGCTTTCCGCTTGTTACATTTTTTACAACTATTCCTTTTTTTCTGGCTTCGGCACGGATTTTTCCAAGAGTTCCGCCTTCGCCGTTTATATATATAGTGTCTATTTCAGCATCTGATTTTAATGCTTCAAGAACAGGATTTCTTCCGTAAATTATATTTTCATTCATTTCCATACTTCCAATATTTAAAATTTATAACAAAAATTTTTGTATTTTTACATACGTTTACAAGAAATAATTATAACATTATTACAAATAAATTACAAGAGGATTTTATATAATATTTTGTTAAAAAAGAGAAATTTATAAAATGGAATTTAAAATAAGATAACCTGTTACAAAAATGACAGAAATGACGGAAATTACTGCGGAAACTGAGAGAAATCCTTTGAGGAGAACAGCGTATTTCGGCTGTTTAGGACTCATTCTTTTTATAAAATCATCAGCCTCTCTGCTTATCAGCTTTTCCGGTGCGGTACTCATATTCGGTTTCAGATAAAGAACAGCCTTTTCAAAATAAATGCTCTGCGGATTGTTGATTTCAAGTACCTTCTTGTTGACTCCTTTTATCATTTTACCCTCCATAAAAGAATTATTTCAGTTTTAATTATTGCCACTATTTCAAGAAATATACATTTTGTATTAACGGATTGTTCAATAGTTTGTTGAAAACTCTGTGGAAAGAGTGGAAAACCACCCGAAATGCTGTTGAAAAGTCTGTTGAAAGGGTTGAAAACTAAGTAAAACCATATACTGCCAGATTGTTGAAAACCTATATTACTCTCTGTAATACGCATATATTACCTTAAGTTAACAATTTCATAGCAAACCGACATTTCCCGCAGGCATAATTCAGACAACGGAAAGTTACATCTTTATAGTATAAATAACTGCTTAAATTTTTCGTAAAATCAAATCAGAATATAGGATTTCTTGACAATGGGGACAATGAGTGATATAATAAAGATAATTTACAGTTTTATCAGTTTAAAAAGTAAAATTAATATTTTCAAAGGAGATCTGTTTTTATGAAATCAAAAAAGAAAATCGCTGCAATGGCTTTGTCATGCGTAATGGCTGGAATGTCGCTTGTAGGCTGTGGAGACGGAAGTAACGGTGCTGACGGAAAGGTTTACAACATCGGTATATGTCAGCTTGTTGAACACGCCGCACTTGATGCCGCAACAGAAGGCTTTAAGGCAGCACTGTCAGAAAAGCTTGACAAGAATGTAAAATTCTATGAACA
Organism: uncultured Ruminococcus sp.; assembly: GCA_900554975.1. Lineage (GTDB taxonomy): Bacteria > Bacillota > Clostridia > Oscillospirales > Ruminococcaceae > Porcipelethomonas. The sequence continues at coordinate 1,896 of USJI01000228.1, forward strand.
GAATGCACAGGGCGAGGCTACAAACTGTGCTACAATCTGTAACGGATTTGTTTCAAGCGGTTATGACCTTATTTTCGGAAATGCAACAGGTGCACTTCAGGCGGCAGCTGCGGCAACAAATACTATTCCGATAGTCGGCACATCTGTTACAGACTATGCAACAGCTCTTGATATGGACAACTGGACAGGAAAGACAGGCACAAATATTACAGGTACATCTGACCTTGCTCCTATTGACCAGCAGGAAGATATGCTTATGGAACTTTTCCCGGCTGTAAAACAGGTCGGAATCCTTTACTGTTCATCTGAACCGAACTCAAAGTATCAGGCAGGAAAATTTGAGGAAGCTCTTCAGGCTGACGGCATTGCATACAAGGAATATTCAGCTGCTGATACAAATGAAATTCAGTCTATTACATCAACAGCTATCGGTGAATGCGATGTTCTCTATATCCCGACAGACAACACAATGGCTTCAAACGCTGAAGTTGTAAAGAATATTGCTGTTCCGGCTAAAATTCCTGTAATCGCTGGCGAAGAAGGTATATGCAGCGGATGCGGCGTTGCCACACTTTCAATCAACTATTATGACCTTGGATACAAATCCGGTGAAATGGCTTATGATATTCTTGTAAACGGCAAGAATCCTGGAGATATGGATATCGAATTTGCGCCTAAGACAACAAAGAAATATAACAAGGAAATCTGTGATGAACTCGGAATTACAGTTCCTGAAGACTATGTAGCTATCGGTTCTGAAGAATAATCATAAAAGAATTTAACGCAGGCGGAAGTCCTTTTTGAACTGCGGACTTCCACCTGTATTTTTTAGTTAAGGCATATTTTAAAATTTAATTATGGAGTGATAAACTTATGAATCCAGTATCGGCACTTTTTGCGGCACTTCCTGGTTCAGTTGCACAGGGTCTTATCTGGGGTATAATGGCTATCGGTGTTTA
>USJI01000229.1 GCA_900554975.1 uncultured Ruminococcus sp.
AGGCGGCCCGCGACCCTTTCCGAGGTCAAGACCGTCCTCTATCGCACCTGTGACATATTCCTTTGCAAGCCTTACGCTTTCGCTTATACTGTTTCCCTCTGCAAGAAAAGATGCAATCGCCGAAGAAAGAGTACAGCCTGTTCCATGCGTATTCGGGTTATTTATCCTTCTGCTTTCAAGCCACTTGAAACCCTCCCCGTTATACAGCAGGTCAGCGGCTTTTTCGGTAAGGTGTCCTCCCTTCAAAAGAACGTTCCCGCCAAAAGTTTCAAATATTTTCCCTGCCGCCGTAAGCATATCCTGCGGTGTTTTTATTTCCATTTCCGAAAGTATTTCCGCTTCGGGAATATTCGGGGTTATTATATCTGCCATAGGGAAAATCTCATCTGTCAGGGCAGAAACCGCATCTTCCTGCAAAAGTCTGCAACCGCTTGTGGATACCATAACAGTATCAGCAACGATATTTACAGCTTTTCTTTCTTTCAGAAAATCAGCTATTGCTTTTATTATCTCCCTGTTTGAAAGCATTCCTATTTTAACAGCATCCGGAACAATATCATCAAAAACAGCTTCAAGCTGTTTTACAACGAATTCCGGCGGAATATCATGTATCCCTGTCACGCCCATAGTATTCTGTGCCGTAACGGAAGTTATAACACTCATGGCATAACAGCCACAGGCTGAAATGGTTTTTATGTCCGCCTGTATTCCTGCACCGCCTATGCTGTCGCTTCCTGCAATAGTCAGAACTGTTTTCATCAGCATTTTTCTCCTGTAATCTTATCTGCAAGTTTTCTTAATTCCGCCGCTGCCGCTATGATATTGCTTTGGGCAAATATCGCCGAAACAACAGCCGCACCACTTATTCCCGTTCCGTCAAGTTTTTCAATATTACCGGCATTTATTCCGCCGATAGCCACAGCAGGAATATCAACAGTTTCACATATTTTTTTCAGTTCCTGCATGGAAAGAGGAATGGTATTGTCCTTTGTAGCCGAACCGAAAACCGCTCCGCAGCCAAGATAGTCTGCACCCGCTTCAGCCGCTAAAACAGCCTCCTGCACGTTATGTGCCGTTGCACCGATTATCTTGTCCTCACCAAGTATCTCTCTTGCCTTTCTGATGTCGCCATCGTCCTGTCCGAGATGAACCCCGTCCGCACCGCTTGCCAGTGCAAGGCTGACTGAATCGTTTATTATAAGCGGAACTCCGTATCTGCGGCAAACCTGTTTCAGCTCAAGAGCAAGTTCAAGCTTTTCTTTCTTGTCAGCATTTTTCTCCCTCAGCTGAATTATGGTTGCACCGCCGTTTATTGCCTGCTCGACAGCGTCCGCAAGAGTTTCCCCCGGCTGAAGCCAGGAACGGTCTGTCACAGCATAAAGTCTTAAAATTCCGGGTCTTATTTTCATTTTTAGATACTCCTGAAAAACGGCGTACCCCAATACAGGAATACGCCGTAAGATTTTTTATGTTCTAACTCCCTACGCTGGCATTGCCCAAATCAGGTTATGCGGGTTAAAGCGTCAAGCCGCTTAATCTCAGTCTGAAACACAGACGCCCCGGTTATTTTTTATAATATGTTTTGTCTGTCCGGATTATTTGATTTCGTAAGTCCAGCCGAATGTATCCGGAATCTTGCCCCACTGAATGCCTGTCATTGTATCATAAAGCATCTGTGAAACCTTACCGATTTTGTTATCGTTGATTTCCATAATCTTGTCGTCCCATTTAAGATGTCCGACAGGAGAAATAACAGCGGCTGTACCTGTTCCGAATACTTCATCAAGCTTGCCTGCATCATAAGCATCAGCAACTTCCTGAATTGTAATTCTTCTTTCTGTCACCTTGTATCCCTTGCTTCGACATACTTCGATAGCAGATTTTCTTGTGATACCCGGAAGAACAGAACCTGTAAGTTCAGGTGTGATAACTTCACCATCGATAACAAAGAAGATGTTCATTGAACCGACTTCTTCGATATATTTTCTCTCAACGCCGTCAAGCCAGAGAACCTGTTCATAATCCTGCTTGTGAGCTTCATCCTGACCGGCAAGTGAAATAGCATAGTTTGCAGCTGTCTTTGCAAAGCCTGTACCGCCTCTTACGGCTCTTACATACTTTGTTTCAACGTATATCTTTACAGGGTTCAGACCTGTTGAATAATATGCACCTGAAGGGGAAAGAATTATCATAAACAGATAATGGTCAGCAGGACGGACACCAACATAAGGGTCAACTGCAATGATAAACGGACGGATGTAAAGTGCTGCACCTTCTGTATGAGGAACCCAGTCCTTTTCAATTTCAAGAAGCTTTGTCAGGGCTTCAAGAGCGTCTTTTTCATTTATCTTAGGAATAACCATTCTTTCGTTTGAAACGTTCATTCTCTTGAAGTTTTCGTCAGGACGGAAAAGCTGTATCTTTCCTTCAGCTGTACGGTAAGCTTTAAGACCTTCAAAAATTTCCTGTCCGTAATGCAGACACATTGAAGCAGGTGAAAGTGAAAGATTCTGATAAGGAACGATTCTTGCATCATGCCAGCCTTCGCCTGTATCATAATTCATGATGAACATATGGTCTGTGAAGATATGACCGAACCCAAGCTTTGTTTCGTCAGCCGGCTTCTCCTTTAAGGTTTTGGCAAGTTCAATTTTGATATCCATTTAAAAAAACTCCCTTTTCAACAGCTGCCTGATTATACAGCTGCAAATTTTTTGTTACTTAATATTATATCACATATTTTCCCTCTTGGCTATAGCGTTTTAGCAAAAAAAATCACATTTTTTTAATTTCTTTTCTGACATTTTCACAAATAAAAGTTTCAAAAAAGATATTTT
>USJI01000230.1 GCA_900554975.1 uncultured Ruminococcus sp.
TTCTGTTATTTCTCTCGGTCTTATCAGCAAAATAGAAAAAGTTGAAACAGGAGAACGTCTTGGAACTTCAAATGTTCTCTACGATTCTTCAAGTGTAAAAAATATACTGCTTATCGGTACCGACTCCCGAGGCGAAGACAGAGGGCGTTCCGATTCGATGATACTGCTTTCCATAAACAGTAAAACCAACAAAATGAACATGGTTTCACTTATGCGTGATACATACGTTGACGTTCCGGGATACGGCGGCTGCAAGCTCAATGCAGCTTATTCCTACGGTGGTCCGGAGCTTCTTATGGACACTATCGAAGAAAATTTCCGCATTAAAATTGATGACTACATGACAGTTAATTTTATGTCTTTTGCAAGCATAGTTGACGCAGTCGGTGAAGTAACAATAGAAGTCACTGATAATGAAGCTGATGCAATTAATGTTCTCCTTGATAGCAATGAGGGAGTAAGTATGTTCGGTCAACCGGATGAATCTGACTATTTAAATGGTGGCGGAACGTACAAATTAAACGGCAAACAGGCTCTCTGCTATTCAAGGCTCAGAAAAGTTGGAAATGCTGACTTTGAACGTACTGAACGCCAGAGAAAAGTCCTGAGCGAAATCCTGAAAAATGCTTCAACCGCCAATCCTTTTAAGCTAAGCTCTCTTGCCGGAAAGGCACTTCCCTCTCTGACAACCAATATGAGTACACTTGATATGTACGTTCTGTCGCTCAGACTTCCGCTTTTTATGATAGGATATGATATAAATCAGCTGAGAATCCCTGCTGAAGATACATACTGGAGTGCAGATATTGACGGTCAGGATGTTCTTGAAATTGACACGGACGCAAACCTCAGCATTATTGAAAATGACCTTTACGGAAAATAATACCGCAAAATAAAAAAGAATTTTATATTTTTTAAAAAATCCCTTTACAAAAAATATAAAATATGGTATAATCTTTAACGTGCTATGTACTTGGATTTGGGGTCAAGCCCGTTTCGGGAGTTTACCCGCCCTTTTCTAAGTTATGGCAAATAATCAAAGAGGTGAAAAAAATGCTTTTAAAAGAAGAAAAGACAGCCGTTATCGAGGCTAACAAGACTCATGAGAACGATACTGGTTCTCCTGAAGTTCAGATCGCAATCCTTACAAGAAGAATCAATGATCTTACTGAACACCTTAAAGTTCACAAGAACGATCATCACTCAAGAAGAGGTCTTCTTAAGATGGTAGGTCACAGAAGAAACCTTCTCAACTACCTCAAGAAAAAGGATATCAACAGATATCGTGCAATTATCGAAAAGCTCGGTATTCGTAAGTAAGTTTTCAAAAGGCAGTCGGGAGAAATCCTCTCTGCCTTTTAAATCTATCTTAAAGAAAAATTCAAAGGACACAGTAGTAGTAATTTTAGCATAAAACCGTGATTCTCACTGTTAAAAGCAATTTTAGGAGATTTAGGGTTTTTTGCTAAAACTGCTACTGAAAATATGGAGGCAGTTTATGTTTGAAAATTACAAAACTTTTAAAACTCAGTTTGCCGGCAGAGAACTTATTGTAGAAACAGGCAAAACCTGCGAATTATCAAACGGTTCTTGCTGGGTTCACTATGGCGAAACAGTTGTAATGGCTAACGTTACAGCAAGTAAAAAGCCGAGAGAAGGCGTTGATTTCTTCCCGCTTTCAGTTGACTACGAAGAAAGAATGTACTCAGTAGGCAAAATTCCTGGTTCATTTACAAAAAGAGAAGGAAAGCCTTCTGAAAAAGCTATCCTGACTTCAAGAATGGTTGACAGACCTATCCGTCCGCTTTTCCCGAAAGATATGAGAAACGATGTTTCTGTTGTCATGACAGTTCTTGCTGTTGACCCGGACTGTTCACCTGAAATAACAGGTATGATTGCAACTTCAATTGCTCTTTCAATCTCCGATATTCCATGGAACGGTCCTATTGCCGGAATCAGTGTAGGACTTGTTGACGGTGAAATCGTTCTCAATCCGAATCTGGAACAGAGAGCAAAGACAGACCTGAATCTTACTGTTGCAGGTTCTGCTGAAAAAATCGTTATGATTGAAGCAGGCGCAAATCAGGTTCCTGATGACCTTATGCTTGAGGCTATTTTAAAGGGTCACGAAGAAATAAAGAAAATTGTTTCATTTATCAGTGATATTCAGTCACAGATAGGCAAAAAGAAATTTGAATTTGAATCACAGGAAGTTGACCACGATATGTTTGATGCCATTGAGGAATTTGCATCAGACAGAGTTAAATTCGCTCTTGATACAAACGACAAGAATATTCGTGAGGAAAGACTTCAGCCTGTTGTTGATGATATTCATGCTAAATTCGATGAAACTTATCCTGAACAGATTGCCATGATAGATGAATGCATTTACAAACTTCAGAAAAAGATAGTAAGAAACTGGCTCTATGAAGGAAAGCGTGTTGACGGACGTGCTATTGACGAAATCAGACCGCTTGCTGCTGAAGTCGGAGTTCTTCCGAGAGTTCATGGTTCAGGTCTGTTCACAAGAGGTCAGACACAGGTTCTCACAATTGCAACACTTGGTCCTGTAAGCGAGGCTCAGAAAATTGACGGTCTTGATGAAGAAGAGTCAAAGAGATATATGCATCACTACAACTTCCCTTCATACTCTGTTGGTGAAACAAAACCAAGCAGAGGTCCGGGCAGACGTGAAATTGGTCATGGTGCACTTGCTGAAAGAGCACTTGAACCTGTTATTCCTTCTGTTGAAGAATTCCCTTATGCTCTCAGACTCGTTTCAGAGGTTCTTTCTTCAAACGGTTCTACATCACAGGGTTCTATCTGCGGTTCAAC
>USJI01000231.1 GCA_900554975.1 uncultured Ruminococcus sp.
TTATATCATACTGTGCTGAAAAAATCAAGTGATTTTCTGAAATTTTTGCAATTATTTTCAAATTTTTATAAAATGCACATTTTTAAATGCCATATCTTAAAATTCATACTTGAAAACATATTAATCCTATGGTATAATTAAAAGAGAATTTAATTTTACTTATGAAAGGCGAAACCGATATGAAAATTTCCACAAAGGGAAGATATGCACTTAGAATGCTCCTTGACCTTGCAGAAAACCAGGACGAAGGCTATATTGCACTTAAAGATATTGCTGAAAGACAGAATATATCAAAAAAATATCTCGAACAAATCGTCCCTATGCTTAACAGAGCTGGTCTTTTAAAAACAAACCGCGGCTATCAGGGTGGTTATATGCTTGCTAAAAATCCTGAGGAATATACTGTCGGTGAAATACTCAGGGTCACTGAGGGAAGTCTTGCTCCGGTTTCATGCCTTGAACAAACTCCTAATGAATGTCCGCGTGCTGCAAAATGTCCTACTCTTTTTGTCTGGAACGGACTGCACAAGGCAATTGAGGAATATCTTGACAATATCAGTCTTAAAGATATTGAAGAACAGTCTTCGTCAATGTCGGGGGATAACTATTCAATTTAAAATCTTATCTGATTATATTAAAACCGCTGTATCATATCTGACACAGCGGTTTTTTGTTACTCACCAAATTGTTTTATTGCTTCAGGGAAAACTGAGGCATATATATTCCATTCCCTTTCTGTCTTATCCCTGCCAGCATCCGGATTATCCGAAAGATATGAATCAACACCTGCATATCCAAAAAAATTTATAAAATAGTGCCAGTGATCCCATTTAAGCTTTTCTTCATAATCATCATTTCTGTATTCGCTGTCATAATAGCTGTTATAAAAATCTTCAAACGAACTGAAATTATTATAATTATAGTATGAAAGGTTGGATATATAGTTGAGTTCGCTGATAAACTGCTGATTAGCATCAAATCCGTTTATTTCAGCATATGTTTCAGCACTGTCATTTCTGATACCGTCAATTACTTCCCAAACATCAGAACGTGTTTCTGAATCTGATATATCACCGGACGTACCAAGCATTGCCTCAAAATCAGATGCCTTATCAGACGGAACAATATATCTTGTGCCGTCTATAAAAATCATATAGCACTGTTTATTTTCGTAATATGGTTTTTTCAGTAATCCTTCATTTAACATTCTGCATAAATCATAATTATTCAGTTTTGTTATGCCACTGCCTTTCAGTATCTGATAATCGCCGAAAGTTGCAGTTGTATTTGCATCGCCCCAGCTCATGATTGCTCCCGGAGAATATACAGAAACATCTGCATACAGCAGATCACTTTCTGTTACAGGAGGAACTGATGCTTTGCACTTTTTCAGAACTTCTATTGTATTTTTAAAGGACTTTCTTACAGGGTAAGAATAAGAATCAATATAGCAGTACAAATCTTCTGTCATAAGCTGTTCCGGTGTTGTGTTGCAATAATCTTTGGCATATGCTTTTGCAAGTTCAGCTGCCTGCTGTTTATCAATTACCAGTTCATTTGTCGTATTGCCGAGAATATTTGCAATGTAAGTCTCATAAAAATGCTGCTGACGGCTGTCGTCCTGTTCACGATAGTTGTCATTATCATATTCCATACCTTTAAATATTTTCTTTTCAAGATACTTCTGATACTCTTTTGTTGAATCGAGAATGCATAGCTTCCTGAGTTCTTCAAATGTCAGATAGTATTCCCTTCTGACTGATGAACCGCTTTTCAGATGATAAACAAGAGTTATTTCATAGTCATTTGGTGTTTTGTAATCATAATAATCATAATAGTCGCTATATTCGTATGTATCTGAGTCATAATAAAACTCATTATTATTAAACTTATCTAAATTATCTTTCTGAACCTCAATAATCGTATCTATGACTTCTTTTTCTGTATAGTTGACCATATCACCATCGCTATAATAATTTACACTGTAATCTCCGGTATAATTATCAAATCCGGAATATGATATATCCACACTACTGACCGAATCAGCCGATGGTACATAATTCTGAACTCCGAACCCGTTCGTACCTTTGGCAATAATACACAAAACCAGAATCGCCACCATTGTAACAGCATATCGTATCAATGATTTATATATCTTTTTAAATCCTCTGTTTGTAATTATCTCAAAGATAAGATAAACGATAAGTGAGAAAACTATAACCGGTATTACTGTTGAAAAATCATATCTTGCAATAAGTGAAATCGCCATTACAATTGTTGTAACTGTAATATAGTAAAGCACCTTGTATACATAAGGCTTTGAAACTGATTCTGCCTTTCTCTTTAAGTAAAGAACCATTGAAATTGCAAATATAATACAAGTAAATATAAGGAATATAATCAGCCACTTTGTATAAACAGCGGCAGATAAACACAGCATCCAATTACTGTACTCAAACTTATTTGCAAGTTCGTAAACAAGATATATTCCCGCTCCGGCAGGACTTGTGTAGCCTATCAGAGGAATAACTGTATTCATAATTGAAACACCGTAAAGATCGGCAAATAGCATTGCTGATATAACCAGTATTATTCCCGGTATCAGTGCATTTATCATTATTATGTTAAGTATTGATTCAAAAAGCGTTCCGCAACAGTTCAGGACAAACACTGTAAGCGTATAAATAAGAATCATTATAAACAGTCCTGCTGCTTCTGCCTGAATGATAAGCGGAATTGTTCCATGATCGTTTATAATTTCCTTCATATTGTCTATGCAGACTCCGCCGGAAAGTATAATGATAACTGACAGAATACTTCCTATTATAT
>USJI01000232.1 GCA_900554975.1 uncultured Ruminococcus sp.
ATTTAGCAATATTACTTCCACTTCAACATATGGCAATAGGTTTTATTCAATCTATGCAAAAAGATAAACTTGCTTCAATATTGTCATTCATTTCATAGGTGATAGTTATTTCAGCATCGCCTTCAGGCTGGTCATCATTTTCTATTGATTCAAAATAAGCATTATTGAATGAATTATAGAATTCGGCGAACAGGTTTTTAGCATCATCGCCTTCAACTTTCGTTCCGTTGAGTGTGTATGTATCGCCGCTTATTTCAAGTTCAGCTGTTGCATCAGGCATCTTTACTGTAACTTTTCTTACATCAGCCATATCAGCTGAGTAAACCGATGTATTCATCATATCCATTGTGTTGTAACTCAGGGTAGCAATATCACCGGTATAGAATGTTACAACCTGTCCTGAATTTACGAACAGTCCGTAGATTTCATTTTCATTGTTTGTGAAATCTCCGAAGATTATTTTCTTTGTTTCAGTATCTGTTGAAACTTCATATACATACTGCGGATTATCAAAACCATACTTGCTGTATTCAGATTCCTTGCAGTTTTCCTGAACAAATGTATAAACTTCATCTTTTACGGTATCACTTAAAAATGTATCTATCTGGGTATTGTAAACACTTGTGTCTTCATAAGGCTTTTTCATGCTCCATGAACCGTCTTCGTTTTCATACATGGAGAACAGGATATTTTCATCCTTTTCGCTGCCTTTCCAGAGACAGAAATGCTTGATGTCATATGTATGATATCCAAGCATATAGGTTTCTTTAAGAGCGTCCTTCGTAGCACACAGAACAACGCCGTCAGTGTAGTTTATAAGGAAGATATCATCGCTGTTTTCCTTCATGACATAGAAGCTTTCATAAGTTGGAGTTGCATCTCCGATAAGAAGTGTGTATGAGTCATCTCCGACATATGCTGTAAGCGTTATAGGGTCGTCAAAGCCATATTTTGATTTGTCTTTGTCATCAAGAATCTTTGTTGCTGTAAGATTGCACATTTTGGAGCAGATAGATGAAACGCTGAATTCATTGAGTTCAAACTCATCTGAATTTGTCAGTTCCCATTTGCTGTCCTTATATTCCATAACATATTTTCCGGTCGCATTGTCAACCTCGATTTTGTCAACAGCACTTTCATCGAAATCAAACAGAACAAGTTTCTGAGCTTCACTGTCAGATTTGTTTTTCTGGTCTTTTGTAAAGTTGCTGGAAAAAATGAATATTCCGAGTGCAGCAATGACAATAACCGCCATAACTGCAATAGCAATTCTTATACGCTTCATTATGAATGTCTCCTTCTAACCCAGATTAAAACTCCAGCAACTGCGACAACTATCGGTGCGGCACAAAGAACACGGAGGACGGAATTGGCTTCCTTTTCACTCTTTAATGTCATATAGTCATAGGTTTTTTCCTTTGCACCGATACCCATGTTGACATCACTGTTGTACATCCATGTGATTGTGCTGAGGTAGAGATAAACAGGGACGATAACGTAATCTTCCTGAAGATTTTCGTCATCTATAAATTCTGCATTACCCATAACTACCAGTTTGGAATTGTTTCTTGTCGGGTCTTCTGAATAAGCAGCAAGGTCGAGGACACCGCTGATGTCATTCGGGTCAACTTCATTTCCGCCGTATACTTCGCCATAAGCTGTTTCATTTGTTTCAATAAGCGGACAGATGTGAAGTTCGCTGTAATTATCTCCCATGTACTGGAAGAAAGAACGTGATGCCGGCATATATGGAATAAGTGAATCTTCGTCAATAAGTGCGGAAGTAAGGTCTGTAAGGCCTTCCTTCTGGTCGTCTTCAAGCGATGATATATCAACAAGATTTACCATTATCTGATATTTGTCGCCGGAAACGTGCTTGGAGGAATCGGTTTCATAAATTCTGTTGTAGTCCATACCGATGCAGTATTCATGCATAAGGTCAACAAGATTATCATATGTTGTTTCATCACTGTTAGGGGACATAAGGAGTGAAAGATTTCCGCCCTTGTCCATATAGTCATCAAGCTTTTTCTTTTCATCAGCTGTGATGTCAGATTTCGGCGCCGGAACAATTATGATGGCTGCATCGTCCGGAACAGCATCAGCAGTTGTGAGGTTGAGTTCCTTTGCTTCGTAGTTATAGTTTTTGAGGTTTTTCTGGAATTTTGTGTAATTATCCTCAATTGTTTTTTCGCCATGACCTGTAAGGAAGTAAACTGAAGGAACAACGCCTTCAACAACGGATTTTATAGCACCTGTTATGTAGTTTTCACCCTGGAAATAAGCACTGTCAACATTAAAGTCACCGTTGTCGTCATATTCACCCTGATAGGTGTACATTGAAGTACCTGGTATTCTCTTTATCATATCACCGCATTTTACAATGATATCACCTGATTTGAGGTTAAGATAACCGTCAGGATTGAGTTCCTTTACGATATCAGGATTTGTGTCCGGGTCAATATCAATGAAATTTATTTTGTCATATTCGCTGTACTGATCCATCATGCTTGTAAAAGCCATCATGCTGTCATCTTCTCTTACTTCGTCCATTTCAATAAGAAGGTAGATGTCAACTTCCTTGTCCAGTTTGTTAAGGTAATCTGTTGTTGTTTTGCTCAGTGTATAAAGACTGTTTGGTGTCATATCAAACTTAATGTTAAGAGCCGAAGCCGCTACATTTATAAGTATTGTAATTACAAGGAGCATTACAGCAAAAATCCATGCAATTGTTGTAAATTTAAGATTCTTTTTTGATTTGTTCGGATTGGCCATTTTATTTTACCCCCTGCTCCAGCGTCTTTTTTCAACGGAAACTATCGTCC
>USJI01000233.1 GCA_900554975.1 uncultured Ruminococcus sp.
TTATGGCACTTTTATTTTTTGTTCCCGCTCAGCTTTACATATCTTCCGCAATGTGGTATAATAAAGAAGTTATGTTAAAATAAAGCTGAGTTATATCTGATAAAATGGTATGAAACAGCATAAAATAAAAGTGTCATTTAAATAAAACAAAATTAAACGGATAATGGAGTTTACTGAAATGAATTACACACCAAAAGAAATTCTGAGTTTTGTAGAGGAAAACGACGTTAAGTTTATCAGGCTTACTTTTACTGATATTTACGGAAATCTCAAAAATATTGCTATAATGCCGGATGAACTTCCTTATGCTTTTGAGCACGGAATACCGTTTGATGCAACAGCTCTGGCAGGATGCCATTCTGACCTTCTTCTCTTTCCGGATATTGAAACTCTTTCTGTTCTGCCATGGCGTCCGAAGTCAGGCAGAGTTATAAGATTTTTCTGTAACATAAAATGCACTGACGGAACGGAATACAAAGGTGACCTCAGAAACGAACTCACTCAGTATATAAATCAGATGAAATCAAAGGGATATAGCTGCGAAATAGGTACAAAATGTGAATTCTATCTCTTCAATACTGATGATGACGGAAATGCAACTAAAGTTCCTCATGATAATGCAAGCTATCTTGATATTGCCCCTCTGGATAAATGTGAAAATGTAAGACGTGAAATCTGTCTTTCGCTTGAGGAAATGGGGTTCAATCCTCAGAGTTCAAGACATACCTACGGCCCGGGACAGAATGAAATCGACTTCAAGAGAAGTAACGCTCTCTGTGCCGCTGACAATATGGTATATTATAAAACTGTTGTTAAAAATATTGCCGCACAGAATGGTCTTGCCGCAACATTTATGCCGAAGCCGATAGATAATCAGCCGGGAAGCGGACTTCATATCAGTATATCAATAAAGAAAAACGGAGAACCGCTATTCTCCCCTTCTCTTGAAACCCAGACAGAATTCGGCAGTTATTTCGTTGCCGGAATATTGAACAGAATAAAGGAAATAACCTGTTTTCTCAATCCTATAACAAATTCATACAAGCGTTTCGGTGAAAATTTTGCTCCTAAATATGTAAACTGGGCTTTTGAAAACCGTTCACAGCTTATAAGAATCCCTTATACTGCCGGAAAACACCCTCGTATTGAAGTGCGTTCAGCTGATGCCGCCTGCAACCCATATATTGCATTCAAACTTCTTCTTGCGGCTGGTTTTGAAGGCATTGAAAGCAAAACAAAACTCAGTGATGACACATTCACAAGAGGTTCACAAGCTAACTTTGATGAGCTTCCGTCTTCACTTGAAGAAGCTGTTGAACTTGCAAAGTCAAGCGATTTCGTTAAAAACAATCTCTCTGCTGAAATTTATGATGCAGTATTCAACAATCTCAATTATACACTTACCAAATATAATCTGGCAGATGATAAAATCAAATTTGAAGATGAATTTTATTTTAATTCTATTTAAAGGTTGTGACTTTTATGGACAGAGTACTTTTAGCTTCAGGCTCTGACAAGGGTATCGCATTGCTTTCACAGCTTCTGAAAGAACAGGGTTACACTCAGATAACCAATACACAAAGCGGAAGTGATGCAAGACGCTGTGTGAATCAGACAGAATATGAGCTTGTTGTTATAAATACCCCCCTGTCAGACGAATTCGGACATGAATTATCAATTAAAATCGCTGAATGTTCAAACTCAGGCATAATTCTGATATGCAAATCGGAAATTTCAGAAGATGTTGCAGACAAACTCAGCTGTTATGGTGTCTGCGTTATTCCAAAGCCTGTAAACAAGGTGGTTTTTCATCAGTCACTAAGACTGGTTTCTGCCACACGTTCCAGAATGCTCGGACTTCAAAATGAAAACTTCAAACTCCAGACAAAGATTGAAGAAATAAGACTCATTAACAGAGCAAAATGCTGTCTTATACAATATCTGAAATTTTCGGAACCGCAGGCACACAGATACATAGAAAAACAGGCAATGGACACAAGACAGACAAGAAAAGAAGTTGACCAGCGAATTCTCACAACATACGAAACCTAAAATGTTAATAAAATGAAAGCCGCTTTTGACTATCGTCTTAAGCGGCTTTATTTGACAACTTCATATACAAAAGCGGATAAGGATTACCCTCCTCATCATAATCTGTTCTTTTATATGCTTTAAACCCCATATATTCATAAAATCCGATTTCTCCATATGCTCCGTATCAGAATCCTATTCTTCCCGCCACTCTTTTAATGCGGCTGAAAGCTTTCTGTCAATATCTTTTCTTGCCGCTTCGCATTCATCAGGATATTCCTTTGCGGCTTTGAAAATAAATTTCATCACAAATTTAAGTCCCACCGGCAATGCCATACGAAGCATCGATTCCGGCAGAACAAAATGAGTTCCATGTTCATATACAAGCGGTACATACTGACAGGTATGAGGACGTTCTTTCAAGCGCTGATCCATACGGCGGATATATTTTCCTGCTTCCCAGAAAGAATCATCATCTGCACCAACCAGAAACAGTTTTCCTTTTATATTCTCAACCTTAATCATTTCCTCTTCGGTATGTTCTCTTGCTTTTTCAGAATCAATAAACAGACAGGTAGTGCGTTCAATATCACCCGAACCTTTTGTTTCTTCCTCGATTTTCTGCCAGTATACAGGGTGTTCATACACAAACGGCATATATGCAAGCGGCTTTCCTTTCCATGAAAGCGTGGAAGCACCCTGAATCGGCCATTCCTTACATCCGTCTTTTTTTCCCTGCTCAAATCCCTGCCATACAAAATCA
>USJI01000234.1 GCA_900554975.1 uncultured Ruminococcus sp.
ATAAGGGGGGCTTAATTTGAATCACCTGTCTGAAATTCCAAAACTGACTGATGAAGAATTTTCAAAGCTCCTTTCGGATTACAGAAAAACCGGAGATGTATCCATACGCAACAGGATTGTTCTGGCTTTTGGATATATTGCACAGGTTTCCGCAATGCAGCTTCGTGGTGCAGCGAGTACCAGTACACAGATAGAAGATATGGTAAATCAGGGCATGATAACTCTGATGGACTGTATTGAAAAATTTGATGACCAGAAGGGAATGAAATTTGAGTCCTACGCATATATGCGTGTAAGGGGCGGAATCATTGACATGATTCGCCGCCAGGACTGGATTCCAAGACGTGTCAGGGTATATTCAAAAAAAATAAATGAAACATATAACAGGCTTCACAATGAATTAAGGCGTGAGCCGACTTCGGAGGAAATGGCTGAAGATATGGGCATATCCGTTGAGAAATTCAGAAAATACAGTTCTGAAATGTCAAATGCGACAGTATATTCCTTTGAAGAACTGATACAGAACGTTTCACAGATGGGTGACGTTCTTGAAAACAGTACTATGGACGATATAACTCCCGAAAAGAAAGTGCTGAAAACCGAGATGAGAAAGGTTCTTTCAGAGGCAATAGATGAACTTTCTGAAAGGGAAAAACTTGTGATATCGCTTTATTATTACGAAAATCTGAATCTTGCTGACATTGCAAAAGTTCTGGACGTAAGCATACAGAGGGTTTCACAGATTAATACAAGGGCGGTTTCAAAACTTAAAAATAAACTTAATGGCTATTTGGTCAATTAGAAAGGACAGTATTTATGCTGGCAGGATTTTATACAGCCGCTTCAGGCATACTGGTTCAGCAGAGAAATGTCAATGAAATAGGCAGCAATATGACAAATTCTCAGACAGCCGGTTACAGAAGCAGAAGAGTTGTTCAGTCAACATTTGAGCATAATTTTCTTACAAGACTTGAAAATGGAAAATACACATCTATCGGTGAAGGTGATCCGGCATCACTTGTTGATGTAGTTGAAACAAATTTTGATCCGAGTTCACTTGAAGAAACAGACAGACCTTATGACCTTGCGATAGTAGGGGACGGATATTTTAATATTCAGGGGGAAAACAGACAGTTTCTTACAAGAAACGGTAATTTCAACATAGACGAAGAGGGCTATCTCGTTCTGGACGGTATCGGACGTGTAATGGGCGAAAGCGGTGACCTTTACATAGGTGGTTCTGATTTTACAGTTACTAATGAAGGCTATGTTTTTGATGAGAATAACCGCTATGTTGATAAACTGCTTATAACTCAGCCGGCTGAAAATTCACAGATGTATAAGTTTGAAAACGGAATGTTTATTACAGATAATGCTGATGTGGTTGAGGACGCAACTGTTAATCAGAAAACACTTGAACGTTCAAATGTGGATATGAATCAGGAGTATACAAGACTTATTGAAGCACAGCGTAATTTGCAGGCTTGTGCAACAGCACTTTCCGCTGTTGATCAGATGAACGCAAAGGCTGCAACACTTTCAAGTATAAGCTGATAATATAAAGGAGAATAATTTATGAATACAGCTTTTTATACAGGTGCATCGGGACTCAGAGCACATCAGTATGCAATTGATGTAACCTCACATAACCTTGTCAATGCTAATACATATGGCTATAAGGCAACAAAGCCGGAGTTTCGTGAACTTTTGTATTCAAAAATGGATATAAACAAAAACAGAGAGCTTGAAAACGATGAGAAGGTTCTGTCCGGTCATGGCGTTATGCTTTCAAATCAGGACCTTATTTTTACTCAGGGTGCTCTTGCCAATACAGGATATCCTCTTGATTATGCAATTGCCGGTGACGGTCTTTTTGCAATTGAAAGAAGCGGAAATATCGAATATACAAGAAATGGTTCATTTGACCTTAGTATTGAAAACGGTGACGCTTATCTTGTAACAAGTGACGGTGCTTATGTTCTGGACGATAATTACAACAGGATACAGGTACAAATGTTATAGATACAACCGGACTTGACAAAAGGCTTGGTGTATTCAGTTTTTCAAATCCGTACGGACTTCAGAGAACTAATTATGAAAGCTATATTCCTACATATAATTCCGGCGATGCTGAAATTGCACCGGAAGGAAATTATAAGATATATGAGAATTCTGTTGAGCGTTCAAACGTTGATGTTGCAAAGGAATTTGCAGATGTAATCGTTTCGCAGAAAGCTTATCAGTTTTCAGCAAGGGTTGTTTCAACAGCCGATGAAATAGAACAGGTTGCAAACAGCCTCAGAAAATAATTTCAAATTATCATGATGAAATGGGGGTAAATAATGGCAGATATCGTAAGGGCGGCTACGCCGATAACTAATAAAAATATAGTCCAGCCTTTAAGAGAACATAAAAATGCCGATTTAGCCCCTTTTGATATTCAGGATCCTACAAGAGTTGCAAAACCTATTCCGGATTCTGAAATACTTAAACAGAATACGGGAAATATCGAACAGCAGTCAGCACCGGAAATTCTGCTTGATCTGCTGAAAGACCCGTCTGTGACGGTTAACTTCATAAAAAATATTCTTATGCTTCAGGAGATTGTGGGAATAATCTCCATGCAGAACAAGCCTGTTACAGAAGAAATTGAACAGCTTTTCAAGCAGCTTTCTGTCAAGCCGGAAGAACTTGCAGGTGAACTGATAAATCAGGAAAATGCTTCAACAGCCTTTAAGGGCGAATTGTTTGATTTCTTGCGTAACATGATAAAAGAAAA
>USJI01000235.1 GCA_900554975.1 uncultured Ruminococcus sp.
GGTACCTGCCTCTGTAACACCAAGATGCATAGGATATCCGCTTTTTAGTGCTGCAAGGCGGTAACTTTCAATCATAGTTTTTACATTTGATGATTTTATAGAAATGACAATATTATTAAAATCAAATCTTTCAAGTAATTTAACATGATAAAGAGCACTTTCTACAAGTGCTTCCGGAGTTGGCGCATGATATCTTTCAAGAATATGTTTTTCCAGTGAACCGGAATTAACACCTATTCTGATAGGTATATTTTTATTTGCACAAGCAACTGCTACTTGTTTTACTCTGTCAATGTCCCCTATATTTCCCGGATTTATTCTTATTTTGTCAATACCCGCATCAACAGCAGCAAGGGCAAGCCTGTAATCAAAATGTATATCAGCAACAAGAGGTATATTTATCTTATCCTTGATTGCAGGAATAAGCTTTATCGCCTCTTTATCCGGTATAGCAACACGTACAATTTCACAGCCTGCTTTTTCCAGTTCTACTGCCTGAGAAACATTTCCCTCAACATCATCAGAACGTCTGTTCAGCATGGACTGAATATAAATTTTCTTTCCGTTTAAAATACAATTTCCAACTCTAACTTCTTTAACAGTTCTCATTATAAAAACCTACCCTATCAATTTTTTTATATCACTGAACGTTACTGCAACAATAAGCAACATTAAAAGAGCCATTCCAATAAGGTGAACAATTCCTTCATGCTCAGGCTTAACAGGTTTTCTTCTTATTGCTTCAATAAGAAGAAACAAAAATCTTCCGCCGTCAAGTCCGGGTATAGGAAGCAAATTAAAAATACCAAGATTTATAGTTATAAAAACCGTAAGATTCATAAGTGTCATTACAGATTCTTTCATTGTATTTCCTGCACTTGCTGCATCACCTATCGCACCTACAAGTCCTACCGGACCTGAAAGATCATTGAATCCATATTTTCCCGTCACAAGATCGACAAGAGATATCCATATAAGACGGCCTGTTGAAATGCAATCCTTAACAGAATACGAAAGAACGCTAAAAGGATTTTTGCTGAGCCCCTTTATGCCAAAATCAATTACAGAATCTGTTGTGTTGTTATGAAACGTTACATTATCCAGATTTATTTTTTCACCATTTCTTTTTACAACAAGATCAAATGTGTAATCCTTTGATGAAGAAAGCTGGTAACTCAGATCACTTGTTGTAAAAATCCTCATACCATCCATTTTTATAATTTTGTCGCCTTCACGCAAACCACATTCATAACTCTGAGCAGTTATAACGCTGCTGTTTTCGGACTCTGTACTAAAACTTCCGACAATCGTACTTGGAACAGCATTTCTCATGCAAGTCAGTACAACTATAATAACAAATCCCAAAAGGATATTCATAAATGCACCGGCAACTATTACAATCATTCTTTGCCACACAGGTTTATTTCCGAATGCTCTTTCATTGTCACTGTCCTGATCTTCACCTTCCATAGCACAAAATCCACCTATTGGAAGCAGTCTTAATGAATATTCAGTTTCACCTATCTGTTTTTTCAGAATTCTTGGTCCCATTCCGATAGCAAACTTATTTACTTTCACGTTACAAAGCTTTGCTGTAAAAAAATGTCCGAATTCATGAATAAAAATAATAATCCCAAAAATTATAATTGCCAGAATATATTTAAGCATAAATCCTCCTGTTATATACGGCTGTTTACAAAATCTCTTGCCGCTTTGTCATATTCAATAACATCTTCATATGAATCAATGTTATGAAAATCAAATTTTACAAGTGCTTCTCCAACAAGTTCGCCTATATCAAGAAATCCGATTTTTCCATTCAGAAAATGTCCGACTGCCTCTTCATTTGCACCGTTTACTATACAAGGATATGCTCCGCCTTTTTTTATCGCATGAATACATGATGTCAGACACTTAAACGTATCATAGTCAGGTTTTTCAAAGGTAAGTGTTCCATAGTCCGTAAGACTAAGCGGATGACAGTCACACTCCATTCTGTCCGGATACAGCAAAGCATACTGTATCGGTATTTTCATATCCGGAACTCCCATCTGAGCAATAACGGAATTATCATTATATTCAACAGCTGAATGAACTACACTCTGTCTGTGGACAATAATTTCAATCTGTTCAGGCTGTAAATCAAAAAGCCATTTTGCCTCAATAAATTCAAGTCCCTTATTCATCAGTGTTGATGAATCAATTGTAATTTTATTTCCCATGCTCCAGTTCGGATGATTAAGAGCCTGTTCTATGGTAACATTTTTCAGTTCACTTGCCTTTTTGCCAAAGAAAGGGCCTCCCGACGCTGTAAGCAGAATTTTTTTTAGCTGAGAACGCTTATTTCCCTGCAAGCACTGAAATATAGCGGAATGCTCACTATCAACAGGGTATATATTAACATTTTTCTGCTTTGCAAGACTCATAACCAGATTTCCACCTGCAACAAGAGTTTCCTTGTTTGCCAGTGCAACATCTTTTCCCGCATTAATTGCGGTAAGTGTAGGCAGAAGTCCGACCATACCCACAACAGAATTAACAACTGCGTCATTACTGCTGTCTGCTGCAATCTCACAAAGTCCTTCCATTCCTGTAAGAATTTTTATATCTTTTCCGGATAACAGTTCTTTCAGCTCACTATAATATTTATTATCATAAATACAGACAGTTTCAACATTGTTTTCTATGCACTGCTTTGCAAGAAGTCCTACATTCCGGTTAGCAGCAAGTGCATTTATTTTTATATTGTGTTTTC
>USJI01000236.1 GCA_900554975.1 uncultured Ruminococcus sp.
TTGGTTTCGATTTTTCTATGAGCGTTTCGCAGATTTTATTTATGGTAGTTGCAATTGCACTTTATCCGAAATTTTCTAAAATGATAGGATAACCTTAAAAACCACCAGCAAAATATACAAAAACGATGTGAACAATACACACAAATTTTCTGAACAGCATTGTTGTTAAAAAATCTTTTTGGTGGTATAATAAAGATATATGGAAAAATTTAAAATTATTACTTCATTTTTAAATAAATAAAGCGAAAATCGGAACGCAAAGGAGAAATGTGAACAATGTTTACAAAGGATATTGGAATAGATCTGGGAACTGCCAATACCCTTGTTTTTATGAGGGGCAAGGGCATTATAATTCGTGAGCCTTCAGTTGTTGCAGTTGATACAAGAACTGACAAGGCTAAATATGTCGGAAAAAAAGCCAAAGAAGTTATCGGACGCACACCTGGTTCAATAATTGCTGTAAGACCGCTTAAAGACGGTGTTATTGCTGACTTTGATATTACAACTACTCTTCTTCAGGAGTTTATCAAAAAAGCTCTGAGAGGTACTTTTTTTACAAAGGCAAGGGTTATTATCTGTATCCCTTCCGGTGTAACTGCAGTTGAAAAACGTGCAGTAAAAGAGGCAGCGGAAAATGCAGGAGCAAAAAGAGTTTTCATTGTCGAAGAACCAATGGCTGCCGCAGTCGGTGCAGGACTTCCAGTTTCAGAACCTACCGGAAGCATGATAGTTGATATCGGCGGCGGAACAAGTGAAGTTGCTGTTATATCGCTCAGAGGAATTGTCGCTTCACGCTCTGTCAGAGTTGCCGGTGACGAGTTCGATAAATCCATAATAAATTTCATAAAGAAAAAATATAATTTACTTATCGGCGAACGAACAGCTGAAAATAAAAAAATAAGCCCTCTTATCCGAGTGAAAACGAAAGAACAATGGAAATAAAGGGACGTAACCTTTTAAACGGTCTTCCTGAAAACATTACTGTAACATCCACAGAAATAAGAGATGCTCTCACAGAACCGCTTTCAAGAGTTATTGACGCTATAAAGGTAACACTTGAGGAAACTCCGCCGGAACTTTCATCTGACATTATAGATCAGGGAATAACTCTTGCCGGAGGCGGAGCACTTTTAAGAGGGCTTGACAAGCTGATAAGCCGTGAAACGGGTATGCCTGTCTATATCGCTGAATATCCTCTTGACTGTGTTGCAGAAGGAACAGGAAAAATACTTGAAGATCTGGACAAATTTGAAGACGCTTTAAATGATGATGTTCACTATTATTAAGGCGGATCTTCCCCTGCCTTTTTCATACAAAGAAAGGAGGACAACGGCGTGAACCAGTTTTTTAAAAGCGTAAAGTTTAAAGTAATTGTCTGTATTGCAGCTTTTTTTATGGGGATTGCTCTCTATTCAGTTACTAAAGACGGCAAAACTTCCGAAGGCTCACAGCTTGTCGGAACGGTTCTCAATCCTGTAAAAAAGTTTTCAAATATTATTTCGGATAAAGTTTCACTGGTAATTGACCTCTTTGTAAATTCAGAAGATTATGTCAATGAGAACCAGAAACTGCGTGAAAAAATATCCGAACTCAACAACCGTCTGATAGATTATGAGGATATGAAATCAGAGGTTGAAGACCTCAGAAAATTTATTGGAATCAAAGAGGAAAACAAGGATTTTGATCTTTCTCCGCCATGTACCATTATTTCAAGAATGGCTAATGACCCATATGGTACATTTGTTATCGACAAGGGTTCAAAGGACGGAATTGCTCTTTATGATCCGGTTGTTACTTCCGAAGGTCTTGTTGGTGTTATCACCGAAGTTGCAAAAACTTATTCAACAGTAAGAACTATACTTTCTCCGGAACTTTCAGTCGGCGGACTCTGTGTTGAAAGCCGTGATACCGGAATAGTTGAAGGAAGCCTTATGTATGCCGCAGATGGCAAATGCAAGATGATTTATCTCAGCAAGGACAACAAAATAAAAGAAGGCGACCTTATTATTACTTCCGGAAACAGCGGTCAGTTCCCTCAGGGATACGTTATCGGCAATGTAACTGAAACCGGAATCGAAGAAAGCGGTCTTACAGCTTATGCCGTAATAGAACCAGCTGTAAATCCGAACAAGATAAACAATGTAATGGTAATCACTGATTTTGATAAATCAGAAGCTGAAAACCAGATTCCGACCGGTAATATCGGTGAAGATACAACCGAGGAAACAACTGAAAATACAACAGAAAGCACAACAAATACTGAGGAAAACAGCAGTTCAGGCGAACAGGATCCGACAGAAGCAACAGAGGATACATCGGAAAGCGGTGGCGAATAATGGCTATGAAACAAATGACCAGAATTCAGAAAATAAGATACAATGCCGCTATAAGATGGACGCTTTACATACTTCTTGTTATAGCTGCTGCCGTACTGGTAAATGTAGGCAGAGGTGTAAAGCCTATTTATTTTATTCCGCTTTGTGTCTGCATCTGCATGAACGAAGGCGAATATCCTGCCGCTTTTCTGGGCGGAATCTGCGGACTGCTTTTTGACGAAGCCTGTGGAAAGGTTTTCGGTTACAGCAGTATCATGTTTATAGTATTCTGCGTTCTTACAACAATTCTTTTCAAGCATCTACTTTTTCAGAATGCACTGAATGTTATCGTGCTTTCTGCTGTTTACACTTTTGCATATCAGATGCTTGATTACTTTTTCTATTATGCCATGTGGGGTTATGAGGGTTCAGGTTACG
>USJI01000237.1 GCA_900554975.1 uncultured Ruminococcus sp.
CGGTTGATGGTAATGCGGAAAGTTTTGTGTTGGTAATAGTTGTTATACCGCTTTCACCAAAGTCAGTGAAACTATAAGTTGTTGTAATAGTAGTTTTGTTTGTTGTTGAATCTTTTACTGTATTAGTTGTTGGTTCATTAGCTGTAGCACCAGATAAAGGATGTTTGATACCATCAATTTTATATCCGGAAGGAGCCTGGGTCTCAATAATATAGTAAGTAGTGTCCTGAGCATCAAGACCATTAAATGTAGCAATACCTTTATCATCTGTGGTTGCAGTAGCAACTACTGTATCTTTTCCGTTTACAACTCTATGTAATTCAAATACAGCACCTTCAAGTGTAATTTTAGAATTGGTGAGGTCAACTTTCTTGATTGTTGCTTTTACAGGAGTTGAAACAACGATATATTCTGTTTTTGTAGGAGTACCATTATGGGTACTTGCAGTTTCTGAAGTAACCTTATTTTTCAGAGGAGACTCTGAAGACACAGATTCAGATACTTTTGCGTAATAAGTAATTTCAACAGTTGCGCCAGCTTTGTTGTAATCGTAGTTAAAATTAACTGTTAAAGTATCGGTTTCATTCGAATCAGAAACGGTGTAATCAGTACGTACAACAGCAGGAGCACCATTAATAGTTACAGTTACAGGATGAGTGGCATCGATTAAGAAGTTAGCATTTGTTAAAGTATCAGTTACTTTAAATAATACGTCTTCATAATTTGAAGAATAAAATGGATAGTTAGCATTTACAGTATACTTTACAATATCTCCAGCAGCAACAGACTGACCATCAGCAGAAATTGCTTTTCTTACCTGATTTTCTTCACCTTTAGCAGTTACATTAACATCTGTTGTAGAATCAACAGGAACATAAGCAAGCATTGGTGCGTAAGTCCAACCTTCTTTATCAGCGATGATTAAATATACACCACCTTTAGTAGCGGTAAACTGATTTCCAGTAATAGTAGTGGTAGCACTTGATCTAAGACTTTCTAAAAGAGCACTGAGCTTAGTATTGCTAGTGATTTTACCCTGAGCAGCATTTGTATCAGGTGCATTTTGGAGTAAATCTTTAATAGTTAATCCAGCGTCAGTAAAGGCTTTTTCAAAACTAGGAACTATTTTCCAACCATCTTCAGAACCTCTATCCGGTTCAACAATTTGTACATACGTCAGAGTAGCACCGTCAGCGCCGGAAATTTTTACAGTAGCATTTGTTGTTTCGTCAGCTGCAAATGATGTCATACTCATTCCGAGTACCATTGCCAGTGTTAATAACACTGCAAATAATTTTTTCATCTTCTTCATATTGTTGTCTCCTTTTCTTTTAGGGCTATGCCCGATTTATTGTCCCCTCATAAGGGAGAATAACGTTGTTTGTGGCTTGGGAGCCACTGAAAAGTAAATTGTTCAAATTATCTTTCCAGCACCTCCCTGCATTTGTTTTTATATAAGATCCATGCGGCTGCGAACATAAGTAAGATACCGCCAATCATATACAGGTAAATTCCATTGCCTCCGGCTGATGGGAGGTCGTATAAAGGTGTGTTCTCAATGAGAATCTGGCATTTTCCATCCTGCAGTGCAGGTGCAACATTTTCACCATTCAGTTGAATCGTTTTTAATGCTCCTGTCTTTGTAATCTGCAATGTATAAGTATTACTTGAAAGGGTATATCCTGTCGGAGCTTTAATTTCCTTCAGTGTATATGTTCCTGTCGGAAGTTCACCTGTTATCTCACCAGATACATCATTGTTCTGATAATTCTGATACCATTTAACAATACCTGCATCTCCTGACTTACCGTAATACTTAACAGTTTCATCTGTTGTAGACTGCAGTTCAAAGATTGCACCTGCTAATTTTACATCATGACTGCTTGCGCTGACTTTGATAATCTGCCAATCACTGTAAACCGGTTCATTTGTGAAAATTGCTTTGCCAAGTGTACCGCCATTTTCAGGATTATATGTATAATTCTTGATGACATTGACATCTTTACCGTTTTCTACAACTGTACCCATTGTGAAATGAATATCTTCTGGATTATTCAAGACATATTTTGTATTTGTTGCATTTGCATCATTTTCAATACTCTTGACATCATACCCTGCTGCAACTTTTTCTGTAACAGTATATTCGCCTCTTGCAAGATGTTTTAATTCATCTCCATTATAGGTTGCTGTATACTTACCATCTACCGGATCCTTTGTAACAGTTAATTGAACTTCTTTACTGAAATTATCCGGTCCTGTTACTGTGAATGTAAATGTATCACCATTCTCACCCTTCGGCTCTGTCTCAAGTACTTTTGTAATCTCAATAGAACCATCGATGATATTGACAATATAATCTGCACTTGCTGTCAGATTTCCACTAACTACTGTACCGCCGTCTGATGCCGGAGCAGTAATTCCGGAATTCTGAGCCACTCTTTGTTCTACAGTGTACGGAACAAATACAACTTCCAGATGATATTTTTCAGCCGGACTTGCTGCATTGCCTGCTTTGTGATTATTAATGCTTCCACCTGGTGTTGCAGGAATCGTATAAATATATTTAAAGTATCCTACCGCATCAGATGTGCCCGGATAAATATATTTGTATTCCGGATTATCACCATCACCAATTGTAAGTGTCTTTTTATTCTCAAGTTCATTCTTCTGAGCATCCGTTAATGCTGGAAGACTAACCTGTGTTTTATTATTATTAACCGGTTTAACACCAGTCAA
>USJI01000238.1 GCA_900554975.1 uncultured Ruminococcus sp.
CCGTTACAGTTCCGCCCAACAGTCCGAGGAGAGCATAGAAGCACAGGTGAGAGCCTGCAAGGACTATGCGGCGGCTAAAGGCTACAACGTCATAGAAGTGTATGCTGATGAAGCTGTAAGCGGTAAAGGCTCAAAGACTTCAAGCCGTGTACAGTATCAGAAACTACTCAGGGACTGCCGCAAAGGTGCGTTTGAGACTATCCTTATACACAAATATGACCGCATTGCCCGTAATGTCGGGGAACATGTCAATCTTACGGCAAAGCTTCAGGAAATGGGCGTTGAGCTTGTCGCAGTGGCTCAGGACTTCGGCAACAGCAACGAAGCTAAAATTATGCGCACTCTGATGTGGTCGCTTTCTGAATACTATATTGACAATCTTGCAAGCGAAACCCGAAAAGGTTTGAAAGAAACCGCCTTGAAGGGCTTGCATAATGGCGGCTATGCTCCTTTCGGTTATGATGTGGTTAATCAGCAGTATGTTATTAACGAACTGGAAGCGCAGTTTGTCAAGAAGATATTCAATGCGGCACTTGAAAGAAAAGGCTTTAAAGATATCATTCAGGAACTGGCGGAATGCGGCATAACAGGCAAGAGAGGAAAGCCAATAAAGTATACTCAGATTTATGAAATGCTTCGTAATGAGAAGTACACGGGTGTATATGTGTATTCTCCGGAGCAAGAGAAAAACAGAGCCGACAGAAGAACCAAACCAAACGCCATAAGAATAGAAAACGCCCTGCCGATTATTATCAGCAAGGCACAATTTGAAGAGGTGCAGAAGATTATGAACGAACGCAGACAGACAGGAAAGAAAGCCGGATATTTATGCAGTGGACTTGTATACTGTGAATGTGGTGCTAAAATGCATGGTATGAAGTCAGAGCGCAAAGGGCATACTTATCATTATTTTTATTGTTCTAAAAAGTGCGGTGCTCCGTCTGTACGCATGGAAAGCGTTGACAAATCAGCTCTTGACTATCTGAGAACACTCCTGTCCGATGAAAACCAAAGCCGCATAGCCAAAGCCCTGAGAGAATATAAAGGCTTGGAAAAGGAACGCACAGCAGATTTCAAAACAATACTTGAAAGCCGTATAGAGGAAAAGCAGAAGCGATATAACACACTTATGCAGAACCTTTCAAGCGGTGTACTGCCTGCGGAAGTGGTTGCGGATATCGGTGCAGAAATGAAAGCTATCAAGGACGAAATAGTAAGCCTGAGAGCCACAGAGCCGCCGAAGGATTACACAGTTGAACAGATTAAGGCATGGCTTGAAGCTATTAAGAACAGCCCTGATGAAGCCGCCGTTCATCTTCTTATAAAGCGTATAGACATAAAAAACAAGACCGCATTCAATATACAAAGTACATTAAATACGGTCTTGGGTGATGTGTGTTGTGAGGGCTGGATTTGAACCAACGACCTTCGGGTTATGAGTTATAAACAAACTTTCCATTCATTCCATCAAGTACAATTAAGTATCGTAAATACGTCATATTTTAATGTAACACATCTCATTTCATCATCAGTTAACACTTTCAGGAATATTTTTCTGGGGTCAGATTTGGGGTAAGTATTTTCAAATATACTTAATTAAATTTAATGCATCCGCAACCATATAAGAATTTCAATATGCTTTTAATCAGACTTTAAAACTATATTGAAGTTTTTATTACTGACCGTCATGTATTCGTACATGACGGTCTTATTTTTTTGCCCTTTCAAATTTACATGAATGCTTTTTCGATTCCTTATCGTAATTGATGCCAACAAGCAACACATCTCCTGAGTAGTCTTTAAGGCAGTCTGTATACTGTTTTTCTTTTATCTGCTCTATAGCACTCTCAGCAGAACCGTCATATTTAAGTTCAACTATCATTGCAGGGTTACTATTATTACTTCTCGGCTTAAAAACCAAATCGGCAAAGCCTTTTCCGGCTGGCAGTTCACGTTCAATTATATAACTTTTTCTTGCTGAGTAGTAAGCAAGTGAAAGCACACAGGAAAGCGAATTCTCATCATTGTATTTTAAAATTGAAGTGTTATCCTGATGTGACTGTTCAATCAGTTCGGCAACTTTTTCTTCATCGCAGGCAAGTGTTGCTTTGAGAAGTTCATCAGATGTCCTGATAGAACGCATAACTTCTTCCCAGCCGCCGTCCTCGATTGAATTGATAAACTCCTGAGCCACTTCACTGTTCGGAATCCAGACTTTCTTTGTATAAAAGTCAAAAGTCAGATATCCAAGATGCACGAGCAATGTCAGGATATCGTCGGCACTGTAAAAAGTCGTCATATCATTCTGGAATTTTGCAGGATTTATCTCGATTTTTTCTCCGGCTATGAGTTCCTTGATTTTATCTTTCAGTCCCTCAAAATTCATTTCAATATAGATTTTTAGTGCTTCGTATGTTTCGGTTGAAGTCCAGTAACTATCGTAATCATGACCAGTCATTGACATAACAACAGATCTCGGATTATATATTGACATTCCTTTAAGATTGTACCCGTCATACCAGCGTTTCGTTTCATCAAACGGCATATTATAACGTTCACACAATTCATGAACCTCTGACTCGGTAAAGCCTGTGAATTCAGCCAGATTCCTTGCATTGGTCATAGAAATTTCTGTAAACATATTTATCGCAGAATGCTCGCCGTACTTCTTTATCGGTAGAATTCCCGTCATGTATGCAAGGGCAATATAGCTTTGATTTTTTAACAGATTACGCA
>USJI01000239.1 GCA_900554975.1 uncultured Ruminococcus sp.
AAGGCATATCTGCGTGAACAGGATAAGGCTATAGAAGCGGCAAAGGACAGGTTCAATGTCATTGGCCGGACGGTTATAGATACGGATATTAAAAATACAGGTCATTTGCGGGATGAAGTGAAAAAATGCCTGGAGCTTCTCGGAGTTGAATTCAAGGGGGATATGCCAATTACCGGAAATATACATAATGAACCATATAAAGGCTTCATATCAGGAGACAATAAAGAGGTGGGAACAAAGGTTGTTTATGGTGACAGCATAGATGCCGTTCTTGACAAAGCAGCAAGGATTTCAGACAAGATAAGTGCATATACCAATGTCAATATTGGGGTGCTCAATAAAACAGAAGGACAATATATTGATTTTCGTAAATTTGACATTGCCAAAAGATATGATATTTCCAACGTATATCTGACGCTGCCCCATGTTGATAAAGAAGAATATTCACAGATGATTAAAAGCCTGAAAGCAGAAGGCGCAAGGTTCAATTCATATATTAAGAAATGGTACATACCACATGAACTGTCACAGAAGGAATTCTTTCAGCCATACATATCGGAGTTGCCAAGGCAGCGCGATTATTCAAGACAGCGGCACTATACATCGCAGGAGCTTTCACTTGTATGTGGTTCAACAGGTAAAACCGTCAATGACATGCTTTCAAGGAATGACGGATATGTGAGGATTACTTACGAAGATAATGGCAGAGGGCGCATAGCACCTAAGGCAGAGTTTTGTGAGCATAAGACACCGGATGAGACGGAGCATGCCGGTAAATGGCTGTCAGACACGAATGTAAGGACAGTTCTGGTAGAAGGCAGGGAAATGAGCAAGGATATACTGTATGCCGGCAAAGGCTACAGGATAAATCCTGAGGATGAGATACCTAAGAAGACACCATACGCGGCAATAACAGGCGAAGAGGATGCCGGCGGAAAATATTATACAATCTACGGAGTGCATGATATAAGCGGTATGATATGCCGCCTGTCACCAAGAAGATTTGATACAAGTGAGCAGGCTGAAAGCAATGTGCCGGAGGGACATAAGCTGATTTCACCAGAAGAGCTGAAATCAGAAAGCAAATTATATGAGGATGTATGGTCAAAGCTGATTAAGGATGATATTGAAAACAGCGGTTATGGATATAGCTGTTATATGGTTAAGAATATCAAGCTTCTCAACTATGAGACCAATAAGTCATGGAGCCTTAAGGATATCAGTGCAGTATATAAACAGATAGATGGAGAAAAGCTGCCGGATGGCATAAGTGAACTTGCCGGAACCTATATAAAACGCATAGGCGATGAATGTGTGAATCTGCAGCGCATGGAGTTTCAGGCGGAGGCATTTTGAAAAATTATATAAGGAAGGAGGGACTGCTTAAGTGAAAATGTCAAAGTTTTTTTCACAGGCGGAAGAACAGAAGCAATCAGAGATAACAAATCAGGAAAAAGAGTATGCTCTTCCGGAGAAAGAGATAACAGATAAGGTCATTGGATATTTTACATCCGGAAATAATGTTGCAAGGCTCAACATGGTTGAGCGCGGAAACCTTGATAAAGAGAAATTCGCTGAGGAAGTAAAGGCATATATTAGGAACCGGTATACGTCAGATGATGATGAGAGTACAGCTAGAATTTATAAAGGGTTCAGCTCATTTATATGGGGCTATTATATATTGGACCCGCTTATTGATGACCCGGACATATCGGATATAGTCATATATGACGCAGGCAGAATTTACATAAAGAAGCTTGGAATACGGTACAAAGCGGATATTGTGTTTAAGGATGAATCAGACTATGAGAGGTTCGTTGAACGCTGCAGCTTAAGAAACCATGTGAGCCTCAGCATGAACAACAGTGTTCAGAAGTGGACGGACTGGTCGAATGATAAGTACATATTACGATTTACAGCTGTAACGAAGCTCCTCGCATCCAACAGGACAACAACAATCCAGATGCGAAAGCATCCGAAGCAGAAGAAAGACTTCGATACTCTGATAGCTGAGGGGATGCTGACAGATGAGATGGCAAAGATTATTAAGCAGAAGCAGGCAGCCGGAGAAGGTTTCTTAATCTGCGGAAAAAATGCGGGAGGAAAAACAACACTTATAAACTCAATGATTGAGACAATACCTGAGCAGTATTCAATTTTCTGCGTTCAGGAGGCAGAGGAGCTTTTTTCGGCAAAGGAACGCAATTTTGGAGGATACCATATTATCGATGGACGCGGCGAAAATAAGATTAACTATTCGCTCGGTGACATGGTGACAGCGGCACAGACAATGGATATTGATGTGATAATACTTGGTGAGATTAAGGGTGCTGAGGCAAGACAGTTTTTAAGTGCTGCTCATACAGGTGCCATCTGTTATGCGTCGACCCATGCTGAGTCAGTTGAAGATGCATACATAAGACTATGTGATTATACCAGACGAGTGTCCGACATGACCAATGAAGAAATTTTGTATATGTTAAAGAGTCTTAAAAATGTCATTTTTATCAGGAAATACAGACTTATTGAAATGGCGGAGTGCATCTGGAACCCTGACAAGAAATGCCTTGATTTTAAATATCTTTGCAAAGATGGAAAGGCGGTGCATTGATGAAGCCTGTAATAATAGTCCTGCATTGCCTTATCCTGAGTGGAACTGCATTTATGGTGTTTGCGGCAATCCGGTATATGGCAGGCAGGAGACTGATAAAAAGCAGTCTTATAAC
>USJI01000240.1 GCA_900554975.1 uncultured Ruminococcus sp.
TCAGTTTTTAGTCTTATCTATGCCATTTATATATGTATTCTTTCGTTTCGTTCGGTTTTTTACGATGTCATAATAAAAAAACCGCTGGTATTTTGCCTGTATCTTTCAGTAGTTTCAGCGGCAGCTCTGGTCGTTATGATATACTCAAGAAAACAACTGGCAACGAAACTTGCAAGCTTTGTAATGATACCCGCACTACTCCCTATAATAATAATGTGTCTCGGCTCGTGGGAAATGATAATCCCTCTGGCGATATGTGCTATCACAATATTTTTCGCAAGTGGTGCAAACGAAGGCACAAAAACACTCCTCGGAACACTTTATCTTCTTGTATACATTCTGGCGGCTCTTGCATATTTTATCTTTACGTCTTATCTTGCTTCGCCTGCCGTCAAGAAAACTGTTGACGAGGGAGTTTCACCTTCTGAAAAGTATCGTTATGAGGTTATCACCACCACTGACAGTTCAGGCGGATGTACAACAGTCATGCTTGAACCTAACTACATGGACATCAACAGATCGTCTGTCACCTATAAAGTGCGTGGATACAACAGAAAGCTCTGTGTAAAACGACCGCTCACAGAAGTCAAGATTGAGTGGAAGGAAGATGACCTTTATATAAATGGTGAACGCTGGTTTACACCGGAACAGGCAAAAAAAGGAAAATGGTTTGAGAAAGAATCATTTTCACTCGATTTTATGTAATCTAAGTGAAAGGAATGACAGATTTTATGAAAACCATAACTGTCAAAGCAAGTACATCATATAATATATATATCGAAAGAGGATCAATAAAAAATTGCGGCAAAACAATTGCCGAAACAGTAAAAACACGTCATGTTGCAGTTATAACTGATGATATAGTTGATGCTCTTTACTATGAAACTGTTGAAAAGTCCCTTAAAGAAAATGGATTTGAGGTTACAAAATTTGTTTTCCCTAATGGTGAGGAATCCAAGTCCTCAGAAACACTGAACAGAATCTATAATTTTCTATGTGAAAGCAGCATAACCCGTTCTGACTGTATTATCGCTCTGGGAGGCGGTGTTGTTGGAGATATAACAGGTTTTGCAGCTGCTACATTTTTAAGGGGAATAGATTATGTACAGATTCCTACCACACTTCTGGCTCAGATAGATTCTTCTGTCGGCGGAAAAACAGCTATCGACCTGCCATGCGGAAAAAATCTTGTGGGAGCTTTCAAACAGCCGGTATGCGTTATATGTGACTCGGACGTTCTGGAAACTCTTGAGCCTGAAATACTCTCTGACGGTATGGCAGAGGCTATCAAATACGGCATGATCCGTGATGAAAAGCTGTTTGACCTTATTGCATCACACAATCTTGAAAATGTTCATTCCATAATTGATGAAATAGTGTTCAAAAGCGTTTCCATAAAAAGAGATGTTGTTGAAAATGATGAATTCGATACAGGAGAGCGAATGATACTTAATTTTGGTCATACGCTCGGACATTCAGTTGAAAGCTATTACAACTATAAAACCTACACTCATGGAAGTGCAGTTGCAATCGGTATGTGCATGATAAGTCGAAAGGGCTGTTCAGATGAACTGACTGACAAGCTTGTAAAATGTGTTCATGCATATAACCTGCCTGACAGCTGTGACGCTCCGGCAAATGAACTTGTCAGACTTTGCCATAATGACAAAAAAAGAGTGAGCAATTCCATCAATTACATAATCTGTGAAGAAATCGGAAAAGCTTCAATAAGAAAAGTCACAGTTGATGAATTTGAAAAATTTATTCTTGAATAATCAAAGGGGCATTAAATGGACATAAAAATAACTCCTAAAAAATTATCCGGAACTGTTAATATACCGTCATCGAAAAGCATGACTCACCGTATGCTTATCTGTGCGGCTTTGTCAGACGGTATTTCAGAAATTTCAAATATAACATTTTCAAAGGATATTTACGCTACTATCAATGCCCTTGAATCATCAGGTGCAAAAATTAAAATAGACGGCAATACCGTAACAGTTCAGGGAATACGAAAAGATGTCCCTGAAAATGCTGAAATAGATTGCTGTGAAAGCGGTTCAACTCTCCGCTTTATGATACCGATAACCTCTGCACTCGGAATAAAAGCAGTTTACAAGGGTCAGGGACGGCTTCCTGAAAGACCGATAACTCCTTACATAAGAGAACTTTCAAAGCTCGGCATAACATTTGATTACAACAATACAATGCCGTTTACTGTATCCGGAAAACTGCAATCGGGAACATTTGAGCTTGAAGGCAACATTTCCTCACAGTTCATAACGGGAATGCTGTTTGCTCTTCCTCTCCTCGACGGCGATTCAGATATTGTTCTTACATCCCCCCTCGAATCCAAGCCCTATGCAGATATGACTATAAAATGTCTGGAGCTTTTCGGTATTAAGATTACTGAAACTGAAAACGGTTATTTCATAAAAGGTAACCAGAACTACAAGGCTCACAATTCTGCAGTCGAAGGAGATTATTCACAGGCGGCTTTTTTCTATGTTGCCAATGTTCTTGGAAATAATATAACTATAAATAATCTTGTGACTGACAGCACTCAGGGTGATAAGAAAATTGTTGAAATAACAGAAAATCTGTGCTATAATGGAACTGATAATCCGTCAGGATTTACTGTTGATGCGAGAGATATTCCCGACCTTGTGCCTATTCTGGGCGTTCTGGGAACTTTCTGCGATGGAAAATCAGTAATTACAGGTGCA
>USJI01000241.1 GCA_900554975.1 uncultured Ruminococcus sp.
TTTTCAGTATCTCCTGTTTTTACAAATAAGGCAGCCGCTGAAAAACGGCTGCACAGAATTTTTATTTTTCAAGCATTCTCAGAATCTCATCAAGATCATCTTCGCTTGTATCCTTTTTATCACCAGGATTATCAATAAGCGGATTATCAATCGGGATTACTTCTTCATCTTCAGCGGCTGTTGTGGCAACATCATCACCATATCCGGCAGCAATAACAGTAATTGTCATTTCGTCGTTCATGTCTTCCTTGAACGCTGTACCGAAAATAAATTCAACATCTTCAGCGGCTGTATCTGTAATCATCTTTGTAGCTGTATCAACATCTGAAGCCATAATATCTTCTGACATTGTGATATTGATAAGCAAACGTCTTGCACCGGAAATGGATGTTTCAAGAAGCGGGCTTGAGATAACTGCCTTTGCAGCTTCAGCTGCCTTATCCTTGCCTGAACCATGACCGATAGCCATATGAGCGTAACCAGCACCCTTCATGATTGTGGATACATCAGCAAAGTCAAGGTTTATGTATCCATCCTCAGTGATAAGGTCTGAGATACTCTTTACACCTGTTTTCAGAATGTCATCTGCAAGAGCAAATGATTCAAGCATTGTAGGCTGTTTTTCAAGACCGTCAAGAAGACGTTCGTTAGGAATTACGATAAGTGAATCGACATATTTTTTCAGTTCTTCAATTCCTCTTTCAGCCTGAAGCATTTTCTGTTCTCTTTCAAAAGCAAATGGCTTTGTAACAACGCCGACTGTAAGAAGACCCATTTCCTGAGCGATTTCTGCAACGACAGGTGCTGCACCTGTACCTGTTCCGCCGCCCATACCTGCTGTGATGAATACCATATCAGCACCCTTGAGTGATGCCTCGATTTCATCTCTGTTTTCTTCTGCTGAGCGTTCTCCGACCTCAGGTCTGTTTCCGGCACCTCTGCCCTTTGTGAGTTTTGCACCGATCTGAATCTTTGTTGTTGCCTTTGATCTGTTAAGTGCTTTCGCATCGGTGTTTACAGCGATATACTCTATATCCTTTACACCTGCGTCGACCATACAATTCAAAGCGTTTCCGCCGCCTCCGCCAACACCAATTACCTTAATGCTAACCTGCGGATCGAAAGCTTCCTCAAAATTGAAGTCTGTCATTTACAATTCCTCCTAAATTTATTTCCATCCCTGATATTTCAGTCATAGTCTCTAATATTAACAATACATATTATTATATTAACATACTTCACGGGATTTTTCAATACCTATTTTCAATTTTTTTATTTTATTTTTAAAATTATTCTCCGTAATTTCCATAATCGCCGTTGTCATAATTTGCATCGGCATTTTCATCAGTATTATAATCATAATTATCTGAATAGTAATCATCGCTATTATCGTAATTTTCTTCGCTGTATCCGTCATCATAGCTGTACGAATCCGGATCTTCCCAGCTAGTATCACCTGTGTCATCCGATGAAACATCTGCTTCCGGATTTTCCGTTGTTTCCTCTGTTGTGCCTTCCGGCAGACTGTCCGAATTTATCGGTATTCTGTCATTATTTTTCTTATTATTTGAAGAACTGTCTGAATCGCTCCTGAATGATATCTGATTGCTGCCAATCATTACCATAGTTCCCTTTTTGTCATCACCAAGGTCTTTAAGAACTGTATCAGCAAGACTGAGCTTGTATTTTACATCATTTGCATTTCCGAGTTCAAAAGTTATTCTGTTGTCAAAATTAACTTTTATATCATATTTATCTGTCATATCAACAGATTTTATTTTTCCCTTTTCATCATCTGAAATGGAATCGGTAATTTCAAAGAAAATATCAGTCTTTTGCTCATCAGCTGATGAAAGGTATGTACCTACTGTTTCATCAGATGGTTCAAAACCATTTATTACCATAATATCATCTTTTGCCGACTCAACTTTTTCCAGTATTTTTCCTTTTTTTGAAACCAGAAGATATCCGTTCTCACACTGTACACTTGCTGTAGCAACGCACTTTGTGACATTTATCTCCAGTGTATCCGGATAATGCTTGCTTATATCAGCCTCCTCAATATAAACCATGCTATTAAGGATATTCTGCTCGGCTTTTGCAGCATCAAGACGAACCATATTGTCACCGATTCCGATTCCCGAAACATTAATAATATCCTGGCTTGAATAGTCAACATTACCCTTTACATCTATTTTATTTATGTTAAAAAACAGCGTAACCGAAAGAAGAACACCTATTCCAAGAACAAGTATCAGTATCAGAAAAAAATACATAGATGAATGTCTGCGTCTTCTTCTGGTACGTTTGCTGTTTTGATTTCTCCTGACATTAGTTTTAACAACGTCCCTCATTATTCTACCCTTCCGAAAATTTCAGATTCTCGTAATTTTTCCACCCATAGAAGTTATAACAGATTCAAAATTTTCATATCCCCTGTCAATATGCTCTATATCTGATATTTCTGTCTTACCCTCAGCCCCAAGTCCTGCAACTGCCATTGCCGCTCCGCCACGAAGGTCGGTAGCCGAAACCTTTGCGCCATAAAGCGTTTTGACTCCGTTTATAACAGCCGCTTTCCCAATCACCTTTATATCAGCACCCATTTTCACAAGTGCATCAACATGTCTGTAACGGTTTTCAAAAATATTCTCTACAAAAACGGTGCTGCCCGCGCTTTTCAAAAGCGCCGCCATCAGCACCGGCTGCGCGTCC
>USJI01000242.1 GCA_900554975.1 uncultured Ruminococcus sp.
GGTTGCTGATGAAATTATTGTCACTAACAAGGGACATATAGAGCAGATTGGAACGCCAAGACAGATATACAGAGAGCCTGAGACAGCATTTATGGCGGAATTCATGGGACATCCGGTACATGTTGACCGGATTAATAAGATTAAAGGTTTTAACCAGCTTGACGATTCTGTTAAGGCGGTATTAAGACCTGAGAATGTCAACATCACAAGGCTTGATGAGAAAGTTGATTCAGCCGCTTCTGTTGAGAAGGGCGTGGTTGTAGGTAAGCTTTTCATGGGAAAGGAAGTCGAGATAACTGTCAATGTCAACGGCATAGAGGTTGTCGGGACAAGAAATGTAGAGGAAGCTCCGATAAAGAAGGGTGAGGAAGTAAATGTATTTATTCACAGGGCATTTACTTACGGCGCAGATGGAATTGTCAACATTGTTGAAAATGCAAATAAGTTCGAAGACTGGATGGTTATCTAGAATATACAAAATGGAGAAAAGCTGATTAATATGCTTTTCTCCATTTTATGATTTTAGTTATTATTTTTTTTGAGTCCGTATCATTTGCTCTACATATTCCATAATGTAGTAGTTATCCTCTGGCATCTGGCAGCCTACTATGTAGATGCCGTCATTATCAGAACATCTTATAATCTGACCCTCTAATACAGAATGTGCAGGCAAATCAAAATTATCAATTGAAACAGTAATGATTTTGCCTTTGTTATTAGAGAAAAATCTGTCTTTTGAGAGAAATGCAAAACCATTGGCACTCAGATTATCAAGTTTTCCTTCAAATGTTTCGTCTGTACCCTTTACTGTAATTGTACAGTGATTATTCATATCAATTCTAGGATATTTACGACGGTTAAGAATCTGCGGTCTTGTTGTGATTGTAACAATGCCCGTTGTTGCAGATGCTTTTTTGTCAGCTGCAATCTTAGCGTTTTCCCAATGGTATATTACATTTTCAACTGTTACTAACATGTCACATTCAATTGCTGAATTAACTGCAGGCAGTGCCTTCTCAAGTTCAAGAGTTATGCTGTTGTCATTATGTGTCTTAATGGTTCCGTGATATTCAACATTTTCACCATGAGTACCTTTAAGGATTGCGGATGCCTTCATGCCTGTCTTAATATCCTCAATACCCATGAAACCGCCAACACCAAGTTCACACATAAGAGCTTCCACTGTTTTTTCAATATCATTAATATTGGTCATGGACTCTTCATATTTACTAAGCATACGGCTGCTCATCTCGTTTGAATATGATATACATCCCGTCATATCGGAAACAATTCCGGATACACTATCCATGTTATCCACAAGCTGATGATTTGAGTTTTCAACCTCTTTCATTGCAATATCAATTTCCTGAATATGACTTTCAAGCTGTTTTGAATCATTATTTATCTTGCCAACATTTTTCCCGGTCTTTGTAACTTTCTTGTATGTTTCCTGAACAAGATTTATCGTCTCCTCCATAGAAGCCGTCATCTTGTCTGATGTTTCCTGAAGCCTTATAAGTGCATCCTCTATCATTCCTGATGATGACTGTGTTTCTGTACTTAATGAACTTATCTGCTGTGCAACTACTCCAAAACCTCTTCCTGCTTCTATAGAAGCGTTTAAGGCAAGCAATGTTGTTTGTTCAGTTATTTCTTCAATTTTGCCTGTTTCAGCCTTAACTCTTTCAAACTCTTCCCTGAAATTTTCAAGAATCTGTCCCATATCAGATGCCAGATCTGTCATAGCATGAGTAGTCTCCACAAGACTCTCAAGATCTGTCGAACTTGTCTTTGCGTGTTCTGTTGACTCTGCTGTCAGGCTGACCATCTGCTCTATCATTTCTGCCACGCGTTCTACCTGCGAACTTATGTCAGTTGTCATTTCCACCGATGAATCGGTTGTATTTTCAAGCTTTGTGTTATTATCTGTCAATGTAATCATTCCATCGGCAACAACACCTGCACTATGTGTATTTTCAACTGAAATCTCTCTTACAACGGAAACCCCGCTCATAATAGAGTTACTTGCCTTTTTAACTTTCTCTACAGTAGTTATAACTCGTTTAAGGTCAGCCTTTATACTGTTTGTCATTGCACCATCTGATTCGTTAAGATGATGTATCGACATGACATAACATATATAACAAAGCACTGTAGCTGAAAATTCAAGCTGGTAATTTTTCATATCTGCTACCGAATTGTAACCACCCATTACATGATATACAGAACTTATAATGATTATTATAGAATTGACAATTCCACAATATATCATAAATTTACGGTTCTTATACAATACCAAAAGACTTGTCACCGGCAATACATATGTAAATGCTATAGGTGATTCAGTCGTACTTATGACAAAAGTATAAAAAATCCCATATCCGACAACAAGGTCATATTTATACAAATCCGTTTCCCAGCCTTTTTTTCTAAGCAATATCTCGCCGGCTATTATCGGAATCCAGCAAAGTGCCAGAAATACAAAATAATATGATGCGGTATTTAATCCTTTAGATACATCCGAACCATAATTTGCTGAAAGAAGTATTGCAAAAACAAACCATATACGCCTTGCTTTTCTGTTTGCTTTTTCTTTAAATTCATTTTCAAAAAAGTCTGTAAGCTCTTTTGGATATGAATAATAAACCGATAAAAAATCCTCTTTCGGATAAGTTATATTGCCGATTTCGTTTGAAGCCTTTC
>USJI01000243.1 GCA_900554975.1 uncultured Ruminococcus sp.
TGATATTTCAGAACCTGATGCTGTTAAGGGACTGCCTGATGACGCAGTTGCTATCGGAGATCCTGTTACACTCAATAATGATAACAACTGGTATTACAAGTGGGACAATATCCCGAAAACTGACGAATACGGATATAACTATTATTATTACGTACAGGAAGTAACAACAGTAACGGATTATACTCCAGGTTATGACAATAACGGTGCAAATGAAGGCACGATAAATATAACCAATAAAGGAAAGGGTTATACAAATGAAATGCCTAAAACAGGAGGAATCGGAAATAAGCCGATGATTATAACAGGAATTATTCTTATTTCCGGATCATCTGCTCTTTACATCCTCAGCAAGCGGCGTCGCAAACGCTGTTGAAATAAAAATATAAACGAAAGGAAATGATTTTATGAAAAACACTAAGAAATTTTTAAGCATTATGATAGTTGCTATCATGACATTCTGCCTTAATATGTTTTCCGTATCTGCTGATGATACATATACAATTACGGTAGATAATACAAGTACAACTGTTTCCATTAATGGAAAGACCTATACAGCATATAAAGTTTTCAATGTGACTTACGATGCTGATGAAGGCGCATATACTTACAGTACAGATAGTACTTGTGTTGATCTGGCATACAGCGGATATGATTCAAGCCTTAATACTGTAAATAAGGTTATCAATTCTCTTAACAATGATACTAATGCAAGAAAATTCGGTGATTATGTATATAAGACTTTTATACAGAATGGTTCAGCAGCTTCATCTGCTGACCAGGGAAGCGCAACAGCAAGCGGTGAACAGGCTGTTATTACTGTTCCGTCAGCAGGTTACTATCTTGTATTTGGTGAAGGTGATAACAACAATGGCGCTGACGGTGAAAAAACTGTTACATCACTGGTAATGCTCGATACAGCATCACCAAGCGCTACTGTTAAGCCGAAATTTGACGCACCGTCACTCACAAAGGAAATCCAGCATAATGATGACAATTCATGGGGCGTTGTCGGCGATAATCAGGTCGGAGATACAGTAAACTTCCGACTGACTTCAACAGTTCCGGATATTACAGGATACAGTAACTATTCATACATTATCCACGATACTCTCGGAAATGGGCTTTCATTTACTACAGGCTCACTGGAAGTTAAGGTAAATGATTCGACAGCTCTTGATGCATCATATTATACTGTGTCTGCAATCGATCAGAATCTGACTGTTACATTTAATGTAAAAGCGGCTATTGATGCGGGTGTAGTAAGT
Organism: uncultured Ruminococcus sp.; assembly: GCA_900554975.1. Classification (GTDB taxonomy): domain Bacteria; phylum Bacillota; class Clostridia; order Oscillospirales; family Ruminococcaceae; genus Porcipelethomonas. Next base: position 1,266 of record USJI01000243.1, read on the forward strand.
AAATCAGATAAGCTGTATACATATTACAAAGCAACATTAAACAGCAATGCACTTATTGCAGGACCGGCTGTTGATACCACAAACTACAATGAGAATACAGCATATCTTGAATATTCAAATAACCCTTATTCGACAACAACAGGTAAAACACCTGAGGCTAAGGTTTACGACTGGACATTCAAATATACATTTGACAAGGTTAACCAGAAGGGCAATAAAGTTGCTAATGCAGGATTTACAGTTAAGAACGCAAGTGGTGATGTCATTAAGTTTACATCCAAAGGAAATAACCAGTATATAGCTGATCCGAATGGTAATGTAACAGAAATCATGACAACAGCAGACGGCACATTTACACTTTTAGGTCTTGACGACAATGTCAAGTATACACTTGAGGAAACAACAGTTCCTAAGGGCTACAGCAAATGTGAAAATGTTGACCTGACATTTGCATCATCATATAATGCAGCAGGAAGCGAACTTTCAACACTTACAGCAACCGTAAATGGTGCTAAATCTCATAATGATGAAAAGGCTACTATTGAAAACCAGTCAGGTTCAAAACTTGTTGGTACAGGCGGCATCGGTACAACTGTATTCTATGTCGGCGGCGGTGCGATAATGGCAGTTGCGGCAGTTCTGCTCGTAACAAAACTTCGTATGAAAAATAAAAATATCTGAAACTGAATTAGCAAAATCTTGTTCATAAATATCGTTTGTCCGCAGAGTTTTCTCTGCGGACAGCGTTAGGGAGCGTCTCATGAAAAGTAAGAAGAAAAATTTTCTATCCACTTTAATTTTAATAATATTTTTTTTCGTGGGACTCTCCGTAATGCTTTACCCGACTGTCAGCGATTATTTCAATTCCAGAACACAGAATCATGCGATTGCAAATTATGATAAGGTTCTTAATTCCATGAGCAAAAGTGAATATAACAAAATGCTTCAGGAGGCAAAAAATTATAATAAGGAACTGAAAGAAATTCATAATCCGCTTGAAAATTATGACCTGGCTGATAATTATGAAAATATTCTTGATGTTACAGGAACAGGAATCATGGCATATATAAGTATTCCGAAAATAAAGGTTGAACTTCCTATATATCATGGAACAAGCGATGAGGTACTGAATGTTGCTGTCGGTCATATACAGGGTTCGACACTTCCTATAGGCGGTTCGGGAACACATGCTGTCATTTCCGCACACAGGGGACTTCCTTCTGCAAAACTTTTCAGTGACCTTGACCAGCTTAATGTCGGAGATACTTTTACAATAACTGTTCTTGATGAAATTCTTACTTATTCGGTTGACAAAATATCTGTTGTGGAACCGGATGAATTTGAAAATCTTCAGATTGAAAAAGGCAAAGATTATGTTACACTTGTAACCTGCACACCTTATGGCGTTAATACCCACAGACTTCTTATAAGAG
>USJI01000244.1 GCA_900554975.1 uncultured Ruminococcus sp.
CGAATGATTCCCGCACTGTTCGAGCAATGCTTCAGCGGAATATTTACAGATGAAAAGAATTTTATTTGCAACATCAGAAGCGGTACCATTTATTAAAACAGGAGGACTTGCTGACGTTGTCGGTGCACTCCCGAAAATGTTTAACAAAAATGAATTTGATGTGAGGGTTATTCTTCCGAGTTATACTTGTATCCCATGGGAATACCGCAGCAATTTTAAATATGTTCATCATTTTTACATGGATATGGGAAAGATGAATTTCCGTCCGCATGTAGGTATAATGCAGTATGAATATGACGGCATAACTTATTATTTCGTTGATAATGAGGACTATTTCAAGAATGACAAACCGTACACATCAACACTCTATGATATTGAAAAATTCGTATTCTTCTCAAAAGCAGTTCTGGCTATACTGCCGGTTATTGATTTCAAGCCGGACATCATTCATTGTCATGACTGGCAGACTGGTATGATCCCTGTTTTCCTTAAAACGCTTTACAAGGATAATCCTTTCTACTGGGGAACAAAAACAGTTATGACAATTCACAATCTGAAATTCCAGGGAATATGGGATATAGATACATTCAAGAAGTTTACAAATCTGCCGGATTATATCTTTACTCCGGATAAGCTGGAATTCAAAAAGGACGCAAATATGTTAAAGGGCGGACTGGTTTATGCAGATTACATCACAACTGTCAGCAATACATATGCCTATGAAATACAGACGCCTTATTACGGCGAAAATCTTGACGGACTTTTAAGGGCAAGACATCTTCAGCTGAGAGGGATTCTGAATGGTATAGATTACGATGTCTATAATCCTGAAACGGACAAGGAAATTTTCGATAACTACAATGTAAATAACTTCAAAGCAAACAAGGAGAAAAACAAGCTTAAACTTCAGGAGGAACTCGGACTTCCTCAGGATAAAAACAAGTTTATGATTGCTATTATTTCAAGACTTACTGACCAGAAAGGTCTTGACCTTGTGAACAACATGATTGAGAGAATCGCTGATGAAAATACACAGTTTGTGGTACTCGGTACAGGTGAGGCAAGGTATGAGAATGTCTTTAAGCATTTTCAGTGGAAATATCCTGACAGAGTTTCTGCCAACATCTATTTTTCCGAACAGCGTGCTCACCGTATTTATGCTGCGGCTGATGCGATGCTCGTTCCATCAAGATTTGAACCATGCGGATTGACACAGCTTATCTCTCTCAGATATGGAACAGTCCCGATAGTAAGAGAAACAGGCGGATTGAAAGATACTGTTGTACCATACAATGAATTTGAAAATTACGGAACAGGATTTTCATTTACCAACTATAATGCGGACGATATGCTTAATGTTATCAACTATGCAAAATCGGTTTATTTTGACCACAGGGATTGCTGGGACAAAATCGTTAAGCGTGGAATGGAAGCTGACTTCTCGTGGGGAAGTTCAGCACTTCAGTACGAAGGAATGTACAAATGGCTCTCACAGTAAAATAACAAAAAGGCAGCTGAAAATGCTGCCTTTTAATATGAATGAAAACGGCACTCTGATTATTCAAAGTGCCGTATTTTTTATTTAGTACCGAAGATTCTGTCGCCGGCGTCGCCCATACCAGGAACGATATACTTGTTTTCGTTAAGTCCCTTGTCCTTGACACCACAGTAAATATCAACGTCAGGATGCTCGGAAGTGACCTTTTCAATGCCCTCAGGTGAGGCAATGATGCACATAAACTTAATATTTTTAACGCCTGCTTCTTTAAGAACGCTGATAGCGTGAACAGCTGTATTTCCTGTTGCAAGCATAGGGTCAACTATGATTACGTCTCTCTCAGCAACATCTTCCGGAAGCTTGCAGTAATACTGCTGAGCTTTCTGTTCGGAATCTCTGAAAACGCCGATATGTCCGATTTTTGCGGCAGGAACAAGACTTGTAACGCCGTCAACCATGCCAAGACCCGAACGGAAGTTTTCTTCCTGAAATAATTTTTGTTTTTGCGATTGCAACAGGTGTCGCAATTTCAACTTCCTTCAGAGGAAGATCTCTTGTAGCCTCATAGCATATAAGCATAGCTGTTTCTGAAACAAGCTCTCTGAATTCCTTAACACCTGTATTTTTATCTCTCATAAGTGAAATTTTATGCTGAACCAGCGGGTGATCAATGATGTGTAAACCTGCCATAATAAGTCCTCCCGATATTATTTGTTTTCTTTTTCTATTTCAGTTATAAGGTCAATTCTTCTCTGATGACGTCCGCCCTCAAATTCCGTATTCAGAAATACATCAACAAGCTCCATGGCACTGCCTGAACCAATAGTTCTTGCACCCATACATAAAATGTTTGAGTTGTTGTGAAGACGTGTGTATTTTGCTGTGTAGTAGTCTGTACATAAAGCTGCACGAATTCCGTTGACTTTATTGGCGGCGATTGACATTCCGACACCTGTTCCGCAGATAAGTATGCCCTTGTCACACTTTCCATTGACAATATTTGCGGCAACTTCCTTTGCAATAACCGGATAGTCGCATGATTCGCCGTTACAGCCGATATCAAGAATTTCGTAGCCGTTATCATATAAATGTGCAATAACTTCTTCTTTCAGTTCATAACCTGCATGGTCACAGCCGATTGCTATCATTGTAATCTCCATTCCGCCGAAAGGCTGTT
>USJI01000245.1 GCA_900554975.1 uncultured Ruminococcus sp.
TTTGATTCTTCCAGGATTGCCAGCCTGCCATTAAATATGGTTAATGTTCACAAGAAGGTGATATTGATGTCAATTCTTAAACATATATCAGGGTCCAACAAAGATCCTGACTATAAAAATACTTTAATTGACTATCTGACAGAAAACCATAAAACTGCTGACGGACAGTATGTCGATACATATGGGTGCAGTAAAACAGCACCATTAAGAGATATGAATACCGTCTGCAAAGTTCATCATAAAACAGACGGCAAGCAGGCAGAACACTTTGTTCTGTCTGTTACTCCCGACAAAAAAGAAAATACCAATGCTTCATACATGGAAATCGGCAGAAGAATATCATCATATTTTGATGGATTTCAGAGTGTGTTTAGTCTTCATACCGATACCAGTACAAGACATCTGCACTTTCTTATAAATTCGGTTTCCTATAAGGATGGCAGAAAGTTTTCACAGGGTCCGACAGAACTTAACAATTTTAAAACATACTGCAATCATGTTTTGCATGAAAATAGTTTTGACATAATCAAAAAGGGAAACAATGAGTTATTTGATGATACTCCCTATTCCCTTAAAAATGGTTTTGATTTTCTGGAAGTATCAGATTTGCAAATAAAAGTCAAGCCCTAAATTGAAATTTTTTCAAAGTAAAAAAGTGTATGACAAAAAGAACAAGATAAGGAAATGTAGCGACTACTTATCAATATACTTATTTAACCGATTTAGCCAGATACCTTGCTATTGCCGCCGCATCTCTTACATCAACTTTTCCGTCACCGTTAAAGTCAGCTATTAATGGAATATCCTTTCCTTTTCCATTTGCCAGCATTTTTGCAATGTATGCACAGTCCCTGACACTTACCTTTCCGTCACCATCTGCATCTCCTGACGGTTTACTTACACCGGTTGTTGTAGTGGTAGTTGTCGTTGTTGTTACATATGTGGTAGTCACTGTCGTTGTAGAAACTGCCACCTTACAGCTGAGCGTTTTATCTCCGATAACTGCAAGGATATTTGTTGTTCCCTCTCCGAGTGCCTTTACCACTCCGTTTTCCACCGATGCAATACTTTCATCTTCTGATTTCCACTGAACTTCTCCACCGTAATTCTTAACCTGTAAATTATCTTCCTCACCGACAATAAGGTTCATTTTATTTTTTGACAGTCTTACAGAATCAATGTCAACAAACTCTATATTATTTTCTTTTGCATACTTTTCTGCTTCACTGCCGGATGTACCGAAAATTGTTCCTTCTGCATCAATTATCGGTTCCTGTTTATCAGTCAAAGGATTTCCCGGAGGGTCTTGTGGGAAACAAGAAAACATCATATTTCCCTGTCTTGCAGGAAGTGCGCCCACTACTTCAACACTTGCAGGTATTTCCAGAGCAGTTATTCCTGTGTCGGAAAACGCTCCCGCACCTATGCTTTTTACTGTGGACGGTATTTCAATGTCTTTTATATCTGTGTCCTTAAATGCATCTGCTCCTATAGATTCTATACCCTCATGAAGAGTAACATTTTTTATTGAGCCATATGCAAATGCACCTTCCCCTATAGACTTTACATTTAAATCAATGCTTTTCAAACCGTTACCATTTATGCTGTTATAAGTCAACTTTAGTTCAGGACAATCTATTTTGAGATTTTCAAGGGATTCACATTCATAAAAATTATCATTCCCAATATATGTTAATCCCCCTGGAATATTAATGCTCTTTAAAAGCTTACAACGCCAGATTGCAAGCTTTTTGAGATACTTTATTGATTCAGGCAAAGTAATTTCTGATACATTAATATATCCAAGAGCTTTTTCTTCAATACCGGTAACTTTATGACCATTTATCTCCTCTGGTATCACAAGCTTATCTATAACATCATCTGACTTGAATTCATTATCTACAACAACAGCTGTTTCATCCGGAAGAACAGCATATACAATTTTATCCTTTTTTATAATGTCTGCATTCCATTTCTGCCATCCAGCTATAGGTTTGTATAATAATACACTGTCATCTGACAATAACGCACATATGCTTTTTTCATCTTTATATATCATGAACTTCTAATTTTGAGTTAATCCCTTGTTTTTTACATAATCCTCTGCTTCCTTATCATATGTAAAATAGCCATAATGATTATTATAATTTTTAAAACTGCTATTATATTCATGCAGAATTTTCTCTGTTCCGTTTTCGTCAAGCCAGTATTCACTGACGTTTATATCAGAATCAATATGTATTATATCCGGTGCACACTCTCTGTAACAATAAAGACTGGTAGTGTCCCCATAATGCGAATAACGATATGAATAATTTCCGATAATTTTACTTCCATGAACATTTTCAACATTTATACCATTATGAATTTCTGAAAGTGTTACACGCTCTCCGACATCTTCTCCGGCTAAAATTCGTCTGGCTCTTTCACACCTGACTACACCCTGTGCTGACTGCTCCGTTTCAAAAATAAACTTGCAAAGCTCTTTTTCCTTTTCTGTAAGAGAATCATAATCTGTAATACAAAGATCATATTTTATAAATTTGTCCCATAGGCTGTAATCAACCTCATTACTGTAGTAATCTGTTGACAGAATATCAACAGGAAAATATACATTATCTGAGACAAACTCAACAATATTGTAGTCCTTTGCAAAGATTTCCTGATACGAAGT
>USJI01000246.1 GCA_900554975.1 uncultured Ruminococcus sp.
CCTTCATACCCTTCGCAAGCTCTTATAAGAACACCTTGCGGAAAACCTGTTTCGCCTGTTATGACATTAAGAAGCCAGTGTATTCCATAGCAGAGATACACATAAATGATTCCGCTTTTGCCATACAGCAGTTCTGTTCGGGGTGTTCTCCCCTTTGATGCGTGACAGGCTTTGTCCTCTGTGCCACGATAAGCTTCCGTTTCGGTAATACGAAGTTTCATTATCTCTCCGCTTTCCGTTTTTCTTACGAGAATCTTCCCTACCAGATCGGGAGCAACATCAAGACAGTCCCTGTGAAAAAAATCATTATCAAGTTTCATTTCTGAGCCTTTCCTCAAGTTCTTTTTCAGGAGTAACATAAAGCGTTTTATAATTTGAGAAGATTACCATTCCGGGTCTTGCACCAACAGGTTTCTTTACAAACTTCACAAGGCAGTAGTCAACCGGAACCTGTGCCGAATTTCCTGCTTTGGAATTCACAGCCGCAATTATCGCAGCTTCTTCAATTGTGCTTTCAGGAGGCATATCTCCGCCTGTTTCTATTATCGTATGCGAACCCGGAATATTATGCGTATGAAGCCATAAATCTGTCTTCGCCGCAGTTTTCAGTGTAAGCTTATCATTCTGCTTGTTGTTCTTCCCTACCAGTATTTTATATCCGTCGCTTGAAATATATTCTGCCGGCGGACTGCTTTTAGGAGGCTTGCCCTTTAATCTGACTGCTCTGATATAGCCCTGCTGAGAAAGTTCCATTCTCAGCTCGTTTACTTCGTTTTCAGTTCTGGCTCTTGTAAGTGAATCAAAAACGCTTTCTATATATTCCAGCTCCTCCTCGCCAAGCTTTATCTGTTCTGTAAGCTTTTTTTCAGCTGTAAGTGACTTACGGTATTCAGAATAATATTTCTGTGCATTCTGTGAAGGAGTAAGTCTTGCATCAAGTTTTATTTCAACCTGCGAACAATTTTCATCATAGAAATTTTCCACGACAGCTTTTCTGTCCCCTTTGCTTATCCTGTATATATTGGCAGAAATAAGGTCACCCATAAGCTTCATTTCATCTCTTTTTGCACACTCTGCAAGCTCAGTTTTCTGATTGGCTATTCTTTTGGAAATTCTCTCGCTTGTATTCATAAGAAGCTTGAAAAGGTCATTTGCACGTTGTTTCAGCCTTGCCGCATTGTCCCTCTGAGCATAAAAATAGTCAAGCAGTTCACAGGCTGACGGAAATTCCTTTGTATCCATAGGTCCGCCGTACTGTTCAAGGCGTATAAATGAAAAATCTTTCAGCAGACCTTCCTTATTGGAAACACTGGTATAACAGCACTTTCCGTCAAGGAGAGCATTTTTAGCAGACATGACAGCCTGAACAAGCCTGTCCTTTTCATCATCTGTAAGTGCATTTCCGGAAAGTTCCTTTCCCTGACCGGCATAGTAAGCCCATTCTCTTGCAAGTACCGGGGAAATACCCTCAAACTTTCCGATAAGTGCCTTTGAAAGCTCAGCGGATTTCAGTTCACTGACAGCTTTTCTTATCTGTTCCTCATCTGAATCCTTAAAGGAAATTCTGTCATCTCTCGGCGGAAGTTCATATATCATTCCGGGCAGAACCATTCTCTCTCTTGACATTCCGTCATCTACACGCTTTATGCTGTCAATTATCTTTCCTTCCTGATTTATAACAATAAGATTGGAGTATTTCCCCATTATTTCACAGGCAAGCGTTACAATGACCTTATCACCCAGTTCATTTGTGCATTCAAAATCAAATGCAAGAATTCGCTCAAGACCATCCTGCCTTATGGCTTTAAGCTTTCCTCCACCCAAATGCTTACGCAAGAGCATACAAAACATCGGAGGTGTCATAGGATTGTCAGCAGGCGATCTGGTAATATGAACTCTTGCACTGCTGGCTGATGCTGATATGAGAAGTTTAAAGCCTCCCTGAGAGGTACGGATTGAAAGTATTATTTCCTCTCTTGAAGGCTGATATATCTTGTCAATTCTGCCGCCGATAAGGAAATCCAGTTCCTGTTTTACAGCATACAAAAAAGCTCCGTCAAGTGCCATTATTATTCTCCTTTTTTCTGTAAACAAGTATTTCAAATTCAGTCTGCGTCTTTAAATATTCAAGTTCCGACAATTTATTTTTATCTTCCGGACTTGTGTTATAAAAATACGGCGTCATCGAAAAAAGACTTTCTATATCATTATTTGATTCAAGTTCTATCGTTTTCTGAGTTTCATATTTTTTCACAAAATCGAATCCTTCTATCTCCTCAGATTTCGGGTTGTTCTCATATGGCTTGTCATAAACCGTATTTTTCAGTTCCCACAGATGTTTCCTTCCGGGAATAACCATGATAAAATATCCCCTGCTTTTCAGCACACGAACAAATTCATCATGACAAAACGGTGCAAAAATACTCATAAGAATATTGCATGAAGCGTCTGGTACGGGGATATGAAAAACACTGCCGACAGCAAATGATATTTCCTTAGACCTTTTAGCCGCCCTGTCAGCTGCGTGTTTTGAAATATCAATACCTGCAATATCAGCACTGACATGAGCAGACTTCAGAAAATCCAGAACACCCTTTGTATAATAGCCCTCTCCGCATCCAGCATCAAGAATAACATCATTTTCCGACACGCAGTCACTAACAGCCTG
>USJI01000247.1 GCA_900554975.1 uncultured Ruminococcus sp.
TTTGCAGTCATGGTCAAAGCAAAGCAATCTGAATCCGATTCCGATTGCTAAAGCTGAGGGAATATATCTCTGGGACTTTGACGGAAAAAGATATACAGATATGTCATCACAGCTGGTAAACCTTAATGTAGGTCATGGCAACAAGGAGATAAATGAAGCTATCAAGGCACAGACTGAGAAATACTGCTACATTTCTCCGGCATACGGAAGTGAGCCGAGAGGACTTCTGGCGAAAAAAATTATCGACCTTATGCCTGATAATATGGCTAAGGTGTTCTTTACAAACGGCGGTGCTGATGCTAATGAAAATGCAATCAAGATAGCAAGAATGTATACAGGAAGAAACAAGGTATTCTCACGTTACAGAAGCTATCATGGTTCAACATTCGGGGCAGGCAATCTGACAGGTGAACCAAGACGTTATCCTCTTGAACCTGGAATTCCTGGATTTGTAAAATTCTTTGATCCGTATGTTTACAGAGAAAAGATTCCTTTTGAATCAGAAAAGGCTGCTGCTGACTATTATGTCTCAAAGCTTCGTGAACAGGTAATTTATGAAGGACCGGACAGCGTTGCAGCTATCGTTATGGAAACTATTACAGGCTCAAACGGTGTAATTATTCCGCCGGAGGGATATCTCAAGGGTGTCCGCAAGATATGCGATGAATTCGGAATTGTTATGATCTGTGATGAAGTTATGGCTGGTTTCGGAAGAACAGGAAAGATGTTTGCTTTTGAAAACTTTGATGTAAAGCCTGATCTGGTAAGCTTTGCAAAGGGTGTAACCTGCGGATATGTTCAGCTTGGCGGTGTATGCGTAAGCAAGAAGATAGCTGATTATTTCAATGACCATGTTCTTTCATGTGGTCTTACATACAGCGGTCATCCTCTTGCGTGTGCAGCAGGATGTGCTTGTCTTGATTATTACGAATCAGCACATATTCTTGACAATGTAAACAAGTCAGGAAAGGTTCTTGGGGAAATTCTTGAAGACCTTAAAAAGAAACATCCGAGTGTGGGCGATGTAAGATATATCGGTTTGTTCTCAGCAATCGAACTTGTTAAGGACAGAGAAACAAAGGAACCGCTTGTAGCATACGGAAAAGATCCTGAGGGAATCATGGGTTCTATTATCGGAAAGCTGAAGGCAAAGGGATTCATGACTTACTCTCATGAAAACATGATACTTATTGCTCCTCCGCTTATTATTACAGAAGAACAGGTTCGTGAGGAAATGGCAAAGGTTGACGAAGTGCTTTATGACGTTGACGCTATGACAGCAAAATAAATCAAGGAATTAATAGGACTGTAAAAAAGGAAAATAACAATGAAGGGAATGGTAGTTTTATGTATAAATGCAGTACTGAAAGAATGGGTGACAAGATAAGTACATTCAGTAAATTCGGAGATGCCGGTCACGGAGGAATAACAAGATATTCGCTTTCACCTGAGGCGGTTATGGCAAGGAAAGAGTTCAGAAAGCGTATGGAAGCAATTGGTGCTGAAATTGAAATAGATGACCTTGCCAATATGTATGCAACGATTCCGGGCAGTGACCCCGACGCAAAGAGAATTGTTATGGGCTCACACTGTGATTCAGTAAAAAACGGCGGAAACTATGACGGTATTCTAGGTGTTATGAGTGCCATGGAGGTTCTTGAAACGGTAACAGCTGAAAAGATTCCTCATAAGCATCCTCTTACAGCAATGATATGGACTAATGAAGAAGGTTCACTTTATCCGCCGGCAATGATGTGTTCCGGAATTGTCTGCAATGACTACCTTCCTAAAGATATCGGCTGTAACTTCAGATATGAAGATATGATGAAATCAACAAGTATTGTTGACGGAAAAACAACATTCGGTGATGCACTTAATGCATCTGAATTCAAGGGCGACAGGAAATACAGAATATCTCCTGACAAATATCAGTATATGTTTGAAACACATATTGAACAGGGCCCGATTCTTGAAGATGCCGGAAATGATATCGGTGTGGTTGACTGCGTTCTCGGCATGTTCAACTATCGTATCAGATTTTACGGACAGACAACTCATGCGGGAACATTCCCTATGCCGAAAAGACGTGATGCACTTTTTGCAGCAGCAAAAGCTTTGTGCTATCTCCATGAGGAGATTGACAAGCTCGGTTACAGTGATTTGGTTTACACAACAGGTGAGATAGTATGTCACCCTTGCGTTCATACCTGTGTTCCTGATTATGTTGATTTTTCAATTGATGTAAGACATGAAAAGGCTGAGGTTCTTGACAAGGTACTTGCAGTTGTAAAGAGTTGTGAAGGTAAGGACTGGGCAGGATGCACATGTAAGGTCGAAAGAGCATGGAACAGAGATACAGTTTACTTTAACAGGAAGCTTGTAAGCTATGTAAAGGCTGCGGCTGAGGAACTTGGAGTAAGCCATCAGTACATTCATTCCGGAGCAGGACATGATGCACAGTTTGCGGCATATATGCTTCCGACAACAATGATTTTTGTACAGTCAAAAGATGGTCTGTCACATTGTGAACCGGAATTTTCATCAGTTGAGCATTGTACAGAGGGTGCAAGTGTTATGCTTAATGCAGTTTTGAAAGCGGACGAGGATTAAAAATGAGCAGAGAGTTTATTATACCTAAAAAAATAATTATGGGCGATAA
>USJI01000248.1 GCA_900554975.1 uncultured Ruminococcus sp.
CAGTATTGTCATACCCGAGATTTTTAAGCATAACTGATACATTTATTCCCTTGCCGCCCGTCTGGATATATTCATCAGTACTTCTGTTTGTAAGTCCAAGTGATACTTCATTTACCGAAACCGCATAATCCAGTGCAGGATTGAATGTAACTGTATAAATCATTTTGTCAGAAACTCCCCTTCGTTCTCATCCGCCTTTGACCGCAGACTTTCTGTTGTTATAAATAAACATTATGACAGCAGATGTGATAATTATGACATATCCTATAAAACTGTATCTGTCCGGAATCTGATTAAACAGGAAAAATCCGAGAAGTCCCGCAAAAATTATCTGCGAATAGTCGTAAACGGATATTTCCTTTGCCGGTGAATAGCAGTAAGCCGCAGTAATCGAAAACTGTCCGCCTGCTGCCGCAAGTCCCGCACAAAGCAGACACACAAGCTGTGTAATTCTCATAGGCTGAAAGTTAAGAATCAGATACGGAAGTGTTACAATGCATGAAAATGATGAGAAGAAAAATACTATGAAAGGCCCTTTCTCTCCTCTTTTTCCGAGATGCCTTACTGTTGTATATGCCGCACCTGCACCCATTCCGCCAGTAAAACCGATAAGGGCAGGAAGTACATCCATTCCGGAAAATGACGGTTTTATAATGAACAGACTTCCGATAAATGCTGACAGTACCAGAGCCGCCTGTGGCAGTGAAACCTTTTCACGCAGAAAAATAAGTGAAAAAATTATCGAGAAAAACGGAGACATTTTATTCAGCATTGAAGCATCGGACAAAACGAGATGGTCAACTGCATAAAAGTTGCAGAGTATGCCGATTGTTCCGGCAATAGACCTTATAAGATGAAACTTCAGATTTCCCTTGTTCCATCTCAGTGGTGTCTTATTCTTTTTAAGCACCGCAAAGGCGAATATAACAGCAACAAAATTTCTGAAAAAACTTTTCTGGATTGTAGGCAAATCACCCGAAAGGCGTACAAATGCGTTCATCAGTGCGAAACAGAAAGCAGAAGTGATTATCATTATTACGCCCATGTATTTTTTGCTGATATTATTATTCATGGCAGTTATGCCTTTACAACCTTATGGAATACCTTTTTGCCCTTTTTGATAATTACTTCACCGGAAATTTCAATTTTTACAGATGGATCAGTGATTTTGATGTCATTTACAGAAATACCGCCCTGCTGAACGAGTCTTCTTCCCTCACCGTTTGAAGATGCAAGACCTGCTTTCACAAGAAGTGTAAGAATTCCTATCTGACCGTTGTCAAGGTCACTTTCAGCAATTTCAGTTGTCGGCATATCCGCACTGTTTCCTGCACCTGAAAATACGTCTCTTGCAGCTTTCAGGCACTTGTTTGCTTCTTCTTCGCCATGTACCATTTTAGTAACTTCAAATGCAAGGATTTCCTTAGCCTTGTTAAGCTGAGCACCTTCCATTGTTTTTTCCATTTCTTCAATTTCCTCGATAGGAATAAATGTCAGGAGTTTCAGACAGTTGATAACATCAGCATCATCAACATTTCTCCAGTACTGGAAAAAGTCATACGGTGAACATTTTTCAGGGTCAAGCCAGAGAGCACCCTTTTCAGTTTTGCCCATCTTCTTGCCTTCCTTTGTTGTAAGGAGTGTAAATGTCATACCATAAGCTTCACCCTTTTCAACTCGTCTTACAAGGTCAACACCGCCTAAGATATTGCTCCACTGGTCGTTTCCGCCAAGCTCAATCTTTACGCCCTTGTTCTGGTAGAGGTAAAGGAAATCGTAACTCTGCATAAGCATATAGTTGAATTCAAGGAATGAAAGACCCTTTTCAAGTCTTGTCTTGAAGCATTCGGCTGTAAGCATCTGGTTAACTGAAAAATATCTTCCGACATTTCTGAGAAACTCAATATAATTCATATCAAGCATCCAGTCGCCATTCTTAACTATCTCTGCCTTGCCGTCAGAAAAATCAATAAATTTTGACATCTGATTTTTAAAGCATTCAGCATTATGATTTATTTCATCAACTGTCAGCATAGGACGCATATCAGTCTTTCCGGTCGGGTCGCCTATCATTGTTGTTGCTGTTCCGAGAAGAGCAATCGGCTTGTGACCTGCATTCTGCATATGCTTCATAACAACAAGCTGTAAGAAATGTCCTACATGAAGGCTGTCCGCAGTAGCATCAAAACCAATGTAGAATGAAATTTTTTCTCCGCTGTTAAAAAGTTCTTCAATTTCTTTTTCGTGGGTCATCTGTGCGATAAGCCCTCTTCTTTTAAGTTCTTCAAATAATGTCATTTCCAAATTCCTTTCATAAAAAATAAAAACGCCCTCAATGAGCAATGCTCAAAGAGGACGACAACTTTTAGTTTACCGTGGTACCACCTCAGTTTACCGGAGAAACTCCAGCCTCTGACGCTTTAACGGGCGTACCCGGATGACCCTACTGAAAAGTTCAGGACATCAGTTCAGGGGCGTATTCATCTGAAAGCGTCTGTTTCCTCACACCAGCCGGAAACTCTCTGAAAGTCCGCATTAAAGATTACTCTTCCCGTCACCACTTTTAAGATATGTTAACATATAATAAATGAAATGTCAAGTGTTTAAAAATATTTTTTACACTGCAACAGCGTCAGCACT
>USJI01000249.1 GCA_900554975.1 uncultured Ruminococcus sp.
AATGCAGAGTGAAGGTTTCACATATTTTGCAACACGTTTTCAGTCATGGCTACACCCGTTTTCAGACGAAAAGGATAAGACATTCCAGACCTGTCAGTCGCTTATCGCTATCGGTTCAGGAGGACTTTTCGGTCTGGGACTCGGCGGTTCAAGACAGAAATTCATGTATCTTCCTGAATCACAGAATGACTTTGTTTTTTCAATTGTATGCGAGGAACTTGGTTTTATAGGAGCCGTAACAGTTATCATACTGTTCCTGCTTCTTGTAATAAGAGGACTTTATATTGCATCAAAGGCAAAAGATAAATTCGGAATGCTCATCACTGTCGGAATAACTGTTCAGATAGGAATACAGGCGCTTCTCAATATTGCCGTTGTAAGCAACAGTATGCCGAATACCGGTATCAGCCTTCCGTTTTTCAGCTATGGCGGTACGGCACTTATAATGCAGCTTGCGGAAATGGGGATAATTCTTAATGTTTCAAGGCAGGCATCTATAGATTCATAAAGTCTGAAAGGGGTAGTAAAAATGAAAGTATTGTTGGCAGGCGGCGGAACAGCCGGACATATAAATCCTGCACTTGCAATAGCATCTGTTATAAAAGAACATTATCCTGATACGGAGTTTTTGTTTGTTGGTACTCCGAACGGTATGGAGGCAAGACTGATTCCTGAAGCAGGTTATAACTTTGCATCAATGAAAGTTGCGGGTTTTCAGAGAAAGCTTACTCCGAAAAATATAAAAAGAAATTTTCAGGCAGCAGGATATCTGATGACTTCTGGTCCGAGAGCAAAAAAAATCATCAGCGATTTTAAGCCGGATATTGCTATCGGAACTGGAGGATATGTAAGCGGGCCTATTATAAAAAAAGCTGCGAGAATGGGTGTTGCAACAGCAATACACGAGCAGAATGCGTTTCCGGGAGTTACAAATAAACTCCTTGCAAAGGAAGTTGACAAAGTAATGCTGACCGTTAAGGAAGCACTTAAATATCTTGATAAAGATATGGATTATGTTGTAACAGGACTTCCTGTCAGAGATGGTATTGCCTCCAAATCAAAGCTTGAAGCAAGAGCAGAACTTGGGTTTGATAACGAACTTTGTATTCTTTCTTTTGGCGGAAGTCTTGGTGCAGGCTGTATTAATGAAACTATGGCAGAAGTAATAAACTGGCACACTAAGAATAATCTTAAAATAAATCATATTCATGGCTATGGCAAAATGGGAAGGGAATCATTTCCGGAAGCAATGAAGCAAAAAGGCATACCAATGAAAAGCGACAGGCTCAGAATCACCGAGTATATAAACGATATGGATACCTGTCTTGCAGCAGCTGACCTTGTAATATGCCGTTCAGGTGCGTCAACACTTGCCGAGCTTGAAGCGGCAGGAAAAGCATCAATACTTATTCCGTCACCAATTGTCACGGGAAATCATCAGTTCCACAATGCAAATGTACTTGGAAAAGCAGGAGCGGCTGTTGTAATTGAGCAGAAAGATGTTACAAATGAAATCATGATAGATAAGATAAAGGATCTTTATGAGAACCGTGACAAACTGGCTGATATGTCTGTCAAGGCGAAAAGTCTTGATGTCAGTGATACTAATGACAGGATATTTGCGGTGGTAAAGGAACTCATGAAAAAAGCCGGATGTCAGTAAAATAACTAAAGTTTTGTAGCAGATTTGTACACAAAAGCATAATATGAGGTAAATGCTTTCAGGTGGTGTATAAATATGCTTAATCAGAAATTTGTTATTGAGGGTGGAAAAAAACTAAGCGGAGAAATTAAGATTCAGGGGGCAAAAAACAGCTCTCTGCCTATAATTGCCGCATCGCTTATGTGCAGCGGAGAAACAGTTCTGAAAAACTGCCCTGCACTTAGTGATACTTATGCTTCGTGCAGAATACTGACGCATCTTGGCTGTGAATGCCGTTTTTGCGGCAACACACTTTCCGTAAAATCCGGCGGACTGAATTCATGCAGTATTCCCGATGAGCTTATGCGTGAAATGCGTTCATCAATAATTTATATGGGGGCATTGCTCGGAGCAGTAGGTAAATGCAGCCTGTCATTTCCGGGCGGCTGTGAACTTGGTCCGCGTCCGATAGATATGCATCTCAGTGCAGTCAGAAAAATGGGCGTTTCAGTAAACGATGAATATGGTGCTATTGAATGCACTGCTCAGAATGGTCTGAAAGGTGCGAAGATAACGCTGAGATATCCATCGGTCGGAACAACAGAAAATATTATTCTGGCGGCTGTAAAAGCCAGGGGTGAAACGGTTATTGTCAATGCTGCAAGAGAACCTGAAATTATGGATCTGTCGCTTTTTCTGAATAAGTGCGGTGGAAAAATAAAAGGTGCGGGAAGCGGTACTGTCACTATCGAAGGAGTAAGCGAACTTCATGGCTGTTCGCATTACATAATGCCGGACAGAATAGCGGCTGCTACATATATTTCCGCAGCAGCTGCCACAGGCGGAGAGGTAAACATAACCAATATTGATCCGGGACTTTGTGACAGTTTTATATCTGTATTTGAACAGATGGGCTGCAATATCTATATATATGACGGCTGTGTGTATGTTAATGCAGGAAAACCGCTCAGGGCAGTAAATAAA
>USJI01000250.1 GCA_900554975.1 uncultured Ruminococcus sp.
TTTTCCAGACGGGAGACCTGCGCCTGGGAAATGCCTATCTCCTTTGCCACCTCCACCTGAGTGTGTCCCATGAGAAAACGCAGGTAAAGTATCTTCTTTTCACGCTCGTTCAGCGATGACAGCGCATCTTTAAGAGCAAGCTCGTCTATCCAGCCTGCACAGCTGCTGTCGTCGCCTATCTGGTCAAGGACATAAAGGGTGTCGCCTGTGTCGGAATAGATAGGCTCCCAAAGCCGAACAGGGGGCGGGATGGCTTTCCGAAAAAATATTCCAGCGCAATTACCACGTCCGCCTTCGGGCAGCCCACAGCCTCGGCTATCTCGGTTATATCAGGCTCACGGTGAAGCTTTCCCGTCAGTTCCTCCTTTGCCTGCATTGCACGGTAGGCAAGATCTCTCAGGCTCCTTGATATACGTATGGGTGTGTTGTCCCGAAGGTATCGCCGCAACTCTCCGCTTATCATCGGAATGATATACAGTGGTTGAAAAAATCAAAAAGCGTACTTAATAGATATTTTTTCGTCCTTTATTTCTATTCTGTCAATACAAATCCTGATGGCCTTTTGCCTGTCCTTTATGCTCATACTGTTCCAACTGTCCTCAAGGGTAGCAATTATCCTATTCTTTTCGTTTAGGTCGTTCACTACGCTGCAAAGCTTTTTTTCATTCTCGATCTGCCTCGATATTTCAGCCAGTTCTTTTTTATTTTCATCGATAGTTTCCAGTAGGATATCATCAGCACTATTCGCATAAAGATTATACAAGCGTTTTATCCTGCCGGATACTACATCATATTTCTGTCTGAGGGTTTGAAGTGCTGATGCCTTCACATTTATTTCGGTATCAAGCCTTTTATTCTGTCTGGTATAGTTGAAAAGGTCTTTTATGACTGCATCTTCCACATCACAGGCATCATGCTTGAGATTATCGCAGTCAGGATTCATCACAAACTCAGGACGGCTATGCTGCTGTGAACAGCAATAAATTTTCAGTCCGTTTTTTCCCCATTTCTGATATCTCATTCTTGCACCGCATTTGCCGCAGTATATAAGTCCCGTAAGCAAATATGAAGATGTAACAATGCCTTTTGTGGAGCGTTTGCGGCGCTCTTCCTGCACCGCATTCCACGTCTGTTCGTCAATAATGGGCTCATGCTGTCCATCTATTATTTCACCGCAAAAATTTATCTTGCCAAGATATGTTACACGGTCAAGGATATTGGCCACCTGCCTATCCCCTGATACATCAAACATTTTTGCAAGTTGTGTCGTAGAATACCCCTGCAAATACAAGTCAAATATTTGTTTTACATCTTCAGCGTGTTCATTTGGCACAAGTATATCCCTGCTCTGATCATAATCATATCCAAAAGGTACTCTTCCGCCGCCCATCCAGTAGCCTGACTTGACCCTTTCATACATTCCCATCCGTGTACGTTCCTTGATGTTTTCACGCTCAAG
Source organism: uncultured Ruminococcus sp. (assembly GCA_900554975.1). Taxonomy (GTDB): domain Bacteria; phylum Bacillota; class Clostridia; order Oscillospirales; family Ruminococcaceae; genus Porcipelethomonas. The sequence goes on from USJI01000250.1 coordinate 1,460, forward strand.
CTGCGCAAATACGGAAAGGATGCCTATCATAGCCTTGCCATACGGAGTGGTGGTATCAAAATTCTCGTTCAGACTGACAAAGCTGCAATTATAAGGGTTAAATACCTCTTCAAGCAAAAAAATAGTATCCTTTTGAGAACGTGAAAGTCGATCGAGCTTGTAAACAATTACCGCTCCCACCTTGCCGCCGATTATCTCGTCGATCAAGTGCTTTATTTCCGGACGGTCAATATTGCTTCCGGACCAGCCTCCATCTATGTAGAACTCATAGTCAGTTATATCCTTCAATTTGCAATACTGTTCCAGCTTCTGCTTCTGTGCCTCAACAGAATAGCCCTCCTCAAACTGAGCGTCAGTAGATACACGGATATACAAAGCCGTTTTCTTAGTATTCTGCATTTCTGCCCTCCTGTAAAAAAATAGAGATAACACAGTGGCTATCTCTATTATAACATATCAGCATAATATTTCAATATGTAATTTTTACAAATATCATGTTGAAATATCAGCAGCGTTCTCTTGTGGATTGGTATTGATCTTCTGATACACTTCTGTAAGGAGATTGACCAACTCAGGAATAACAGGCTGGTAGCTTTCATCAATTTCTTCTCCGCTGCCGTTATAACGTTTCTCTATTGTCAGTGTCATTATCTACCACCCTTTCCCTTTTAATATTGGCATACTCCGTGTGTCTTATTCAATACAAAGTACGCAGAACTGCTGAAAACGACTACTGACTGCATTAACCATGCTCTCAATACTATAATGTATAATTATTTTCCGTAAAAATACGGTAAAATCAATTCCTTACGTACTTTTTTCCATAAACATATTCACGGTGTGATTTAAAACGCTTATGCCATGCAATTAAATCCCTGCGTCTTACATGCCTATCTTTCCCATAGATACTGAGTTCTATTTTCTTTGGCTTTGTTTTACGCATAAACGTTATTTCGGAATTAGAAAACTTTTCTTTTCCAAAAATTTCTTCTATGTCCTGTTTAACATCGACACCAAAGGTCTTGCCATCATTCTCACAAACAAGTTTCATACAGTTATACTTATGAATTCCTCTGGGCTCACTAAAATATGGATCTTCCACCTCAAAGCTTTTTACAATTATCATTTCTAATCCACCTCATTATAATTACTT
>USJI01000251.1 GCA_900554975.1 uncultured Ruminococcus sp.
TTAGGTTCCCATAGATTCGCATAACTGAATCTGCATATGCCTGTTACTACTTTTGTTGGGTTATTAATCTTTGCCATAATTTAATCCTCCTGAAAATCTTCATTAGCTGTGTTTGTCCATGCCTTTCTCTTGTCTGACATGGGGACGAGTGTTGGTTTACCTTGTGGTTTGCATAAATATTTGCTGAGAAGTTCATCAAACTTCTTTTTGCCTCCCAGCAGTTTTGTCATAGCAGTGATTCCGAGAATGTCGGGTTCACTGTATGGATTTTTGCCTGCCGCTTTGACAGCCTCAGCAACCTTTTTCTCATCGGTATACTTGCGGTTGGATTTGCCTTCAACAACCTTATAGCCGTTCCACTGTTTTCCTGAAAGAGCCTGAGAAAGAGCATAGTCCTTGACATCGGCTGCCCATGATGTAAGTGCATCAGCCCTTTCAAGAATCATCTCAATCTCACTGTCTTCCAGCATATCCGGAGGTGCAAAGTCATACTTTGCAACTGCCAGATTATATTCAGCCCTTTTACGGCAGGTTGCTTTTACTTTACAGAATCTGCAGTGTTCTCCTGCACAGAATTCTCCTTCGCCTTTTGCAGCAAGTTCTGCTTTGGGTCTGAGTTCATTTTCTGCCCAGTCAAGCAAATCGGATACTGAGATTACAGATTCGCTGATATTTTCCATTCTCGGCTGAAAAATCACCATTTTGATTTCATTGATATCATATAAGACACCGAACATTTCAAGTGCTCCGAGAGAATAAAGCATCATTTGCGGATTAAGTTCCGAGGTAACTGCAACTCCTTTTCCATATTTTAAGTCAACTATTGTCATAATGTCATCGGCAACAATGATACAGTCACCTGTGCCGAAACCATCGGGAACATACTTGCTGAAATCAAGACGCTGTTCAACCATGACAACTGGTGAATCATACTTTGCTATCTGTTCTGCAATGTACTGAGCGTAGCTGTCTGCACAATCTTCCATTTCTGAATCATAGAAATCAAGGCTTTCTGTCGGGTTCTTTGCCTCAATACCGAGAAGTTTATTAACCTTGTATTCGGCAAGTTCATGGGCACAAGTGCCTTCACGGGCATACTCTGATGTGATATCGGGAAGTTCTGCGTTCAGCTTTGCAGACGGCGGACAACTTAACCACATTTTACTTCCTGATGCTGAAAGAACAGCGTGTGCTCTGCTTTCATTCGCCAATTGCCTCAGCCTCCTTCATAAGTGCAGGAAGGTCTTCATCAGCAACAGCAGAAAACCTCTCAGCGCCATGTTTCTGAAGAAGTTCCTTTACTGCGTCCGAGAATCCTTGACGTGTAAGTTCTGCAAGCTTTGCCCTTACATCTGCACGGGTTATTGGCAGTTCAGTTTCTTCCTGTGTTGGTTCAGCCTGCTCCTGAATCTCAGACGGTGTGTAAATTTCCTCATAATCATTAATGTCGCCAATTTTGTCTGATGTGGTGAGTGCATCGGCATAAGCCTGAAGGCTGTCACCAAGACTGCGGACATCTGAGATGATGTCCAGAAGAAGTTTGATTTGACTCATTGCGTTTTACCTCTCTTTCCATATTTCTTGCCAGTCGTTCAGATACCACACTGATTGCGAAAAGAAGTGCGATAAGTTCTTTCTGCTTGTCCATTTAATCACCCCCTCATTTTACATAGGACAGTTAATTGCAAAATAATAAAAGGATTTCAAAAAATATGTATTTTTTGCCCTCTATTTTACACAGGACAGTAAATAGTCGAATTATAAAAAACTTTCCAAAGATTTTTTTAGTTCTTTCAGAATCTTTCTTTTGCGATAATTTACAGCAGGTTGTGTCATACCAACAACATCAGCTATTTTACTTTCAGGGAAACCCTCTCCAAACATCTTGATGATGGTTTGGTCATCAGAACAGAGTTCTCCGACTCTTTCCCATAATGCCTTTAAAAGTTCAGCGTCTTCCAGTATTTCATCCGGTCTTGATGTACACAGATCTGTGTTGTCTGCATTCAATCCACCATCAAACAAATCAATTGAAAGAGTTGTATTATTTCGATGTTCGCAGTCAGCACAATTTTTCTCGCAGCGTACAAGTTTTCCTTTGCCGTTTGAAATCCAACACTTTTTGTCCCTTTGACGTTCTTTATTTGCTCTCCAGACAGATCTCCTATATTCGCTGTATACATCTTCATTATCAACCTCAGCAAAATACACCTCTGTCATTTTTCCCTCACGAATGATAACTTTTATCTTGTCCGGTGTGATTCTGATGATTTCACCATCTTCTGTAGCGTAGATTTCATTCTCTCCAACATACTTTCTTGTCATTTCAATTGGCACATAAAACTTCTTTGACATAAAAAATTCCTCCGTTTTTTGAGGAACGGAGGAAGTGCAGGCTGCAAATGGGCATAACGAACCAGACCGCATTCCAGACGGACTTCTCCGTTCCGGATTGCAGCCACCCGCTCATAAGGCAGCCTTGTATTTTATTGTTTCTGTCACATCCGTCTGAGCCATCGGGAGCGACCCGATGCCGTATGTAACAGCCGGCAGTTTAACGTCTTACTGGGGACAAAAATTATATTTCAGATGCTTAATCATATTT
>USJI01000252.1 GCA_900554975.1 uncultured Ruminococcus sp.
AAGCCTGTCGGACTGCTTGTCATAGGGCCTCCCTTGAGTGGAAAAACGACTGTGCTCAAAGACATCTGCCGCACGCTTGGAAATCGTTTTAAAGTATCCGTTATTGATGAGCGGAGCGAAATTGGTGCTGTGTATCACGGACAACCCCAGAATGACATCGGAATAATGACAGATGTTTTTGACAGCTATCCTAAAGAATCGGGGATAACAACAGCCGTAAGAGTCATGTCACCAGATATTATAGTATGCGATGAAATCGGCGGAAGAGCAGACTGCAAAGCCATAATGAAAGCTGTCAGTTCAGGAGTCAGATTTATTGCAACAGCACATGGAAATTCCATTGAGGAAATAAAGTCAAACAGGCATATGTCCGAGCTTATCGCTACAGGTATTTTCCAGTATTATGTACTGCTCGGTTCGGGTACGCATATCGGAGAAATAATGCTTGTCAGAAAAATATGCTGAGGAAATTGAAATGATAAAATTTATAGGAATACTGTGCATTTTTGCCGCATCTTCCGCATCAGGACTTGCCCTGTCAGACAGGATAAAATGCACAAGAAACCGTCTTGAAAAAGAACGTAAAATGCTTGAGGAAATTTCAGTCATGATAAGATTCAGCTCACTTACTCTCAGAGAAATTGCAGATGAGCTGAACCGTTCTGATACATACAGCGAAATCAGTTTTGTCCGATTGCTTGTCAGTAAAGCAGAACAGACCTGTTTCCCGAAAGCCTGGGAAGAATCCGTATCAGAGGACAGAAACCTTACTGAAAGTGAAAGAAAGCTTTTTCTGGAACTCGGCGAAAGTCTTGGCACAACAGATGCAGAGGGACAGCTTTCAACAATTGACATATATAAGGCAAGACTTGATGATATGATTGAACAGGAAAGTGAGAAGTATCGGGTAAAAGGAAAAATGTATCGTTCTCTTGGTATCATGTTCGGTGCAATGATAGGAATTCTAATTATTTAGGAGAAATAAAATATGGATGTGGATCTGATTTTTAAAATTGCCGGTATAGGTATTATCGTAGCTGTTCTGAATCTTGTTTTAAAGCGTGCCGAGAGGGAAGAACAGGCAATGATGACAACTCTTGCAGGACTGATAGTTGTTCTCATGATGATTATCAGCAGTATCAGTGACCTGTTCGATACTGTCAAGTCGGTATTCGGCTTATGGTAACGGGAATAGTTTCTGTCTGCGGACTGTGCATTTGTGCATCGCTTATCTGCAAGATAACTGAAAAGCATTCAAAAGAACAGTCAATGCTTCTCGTGATAGGAGTATGCACATTTGTTTTCATTGCCGCAATGGCTGACGTTCCGGAAATAATATCGAAAATTGATGAGCTTTGCAGTAATTCACAGGTTGACAGTATATATGTAACGATACTTTTCAAAGCCCTCGGGATATGCTATCTTACACAGTTTGCATCGGATATATGCCGTGACTGCAATGAAACAGCAATTGCTTCTGCGGTTGAGATTATAGGAAAAATACAGCTGATTGTTCTGGCGTTCCCACTCTTTAATAAGCTGGCAGATGTTATAATGGTGATTATGGAATGAAAAAGATAATTTTTATTGCGCTGATGTTTTTCGTCTGCTGTATTCCCGTAAGTGCGGAAGAATATAATACGGACGAACTTTATGCTGCAAGCGGAGCAGGAAACCTTTCCGCAGGAGATGTGCTTGATGAATATGGAATAAGCTTTGAAAATCCTGAGAGCATTCTTTCACTCACTCCTTCTAAAATATGGAGCATAGTAAAGGATATAGCTGAAAGCAATATATCAGCACCGCTTAAACTTTTCAGTTCACTGTTTATTGTTATTATACTTGCCTCACTCATTGACAGTACGGGTGGAACCATTAAAAGCAGGGAAACAGGGAAAATATTTGAACTGGTATGTGTTCTCGTCTGCGTTGCAGTGCTTTCAGTACCGATTTGTTCATGTCTTGACATAGTGTCACAGGCTCTTGCAAAAGGTTCTGAATTCATGCTTGGATTTGTGCCAGTATTTTCGGGTGTAGCCGCCGCAGGAGGACATATCACATCAGCTTCGGGATACAATCTGCTTGTACTTGGCTTTTCAGATATTGCAATACAGACATCCGGAAATATCTTCATGCCTGTTCTCAGTATGTGTATGTGCCTTGCAATAGTTGATGCGGCGTGTGACAGCATTTCACTCAGCGGAATGATTACGGTTATCCGCAAAGCTGTAACATGGGGACTGGGACTTGTGATGACGATTTTTACAGGACTTCTTTCCATTCAGAGCATTTTCGGAACATCAGCTGATACACTTTCAGTAAAGGCAGCAAAATACGTTATATCAAACAGTGTTCCGGTAGTTGGCGGAGCAGCATCTGACGCATATACAACAGTAAGGGGAAGTCTTATACTTCTTAAAAATGGTGTAGGTGGTATCGGTATAGTAGCACTTTCCGTAATGCTTCTGCCGTCCCTGATACTGCTGTTTCTTTATAAAATATCCTTTTCCGTTCTTGGTGCATCAGCTGAAATATTTGGGACAAAAAAGCTTGTCAGTCTGTTCAGAAATATAAATTCCGTACTTTCTGCTGCACTTGGTA
>USJI01000253.1 GCA_900554975.1 uncultured Ruminococcus sp.
ACCATAAATATCCGTGTAAGCCGCAGAAATCCGTCACAATTCGTTCCTGATGAAACAGGCGGCAATGCTGAAAAAATTCTTATAGGCTGCGGATGTTTTATGATCATAGCTATGGCAGTTATGTATTTCAGATACTACTGACTGCCGGAATGGAGATTCAGATGAATACAATAGAAAAATTTGACAATAATGTAATGCATACTTATGGTCGTTTCGGAGTAGTTTTTGACAAAGGCGAGAAAAGAACTGCCACAGATGAAAACGGCAAGCAGTATATAGATTTCGGAAGCGGAATCGGTACAAACTCGCTTGGTTTCTGCGATAAGGACTGGGCTGATGCAGTATGCAGTCAGGTAAGATCAATACAGCATACTTCAAATTATTACTATACAAAAGTTCAGGCTGATTTTGCAGAAAAGCTCTGCAATGCTACAGGATATTCAAAGATTTTCTTTGGAAATTCAGGTGCTGAAGCTAATGAATGTGCTATAAAACTTGCAAGAAAATACAGCTTTGACAAATACGGCAAAGGCCGCCACAACATTATAACTCTTGTAAATTCTTTCCACGGAAGAACACTTTGCACCCTTTCAGCAACAGGTCAGGACGCTTTTCATAACTACTTCTTCCCGTTTGTTGAAGGTTTTGTAAATGCAAAGGCAAATGATATTGATGATCTCAAATCAAAGCTTGACGGAACAGTTTGTGCCATTATGCTTGAATTTGTTCAGGGTGAAGGCGGAGTCATCGCTCTTGACAAGGACTATGTAAAACAGATTGCTGAAATTTGTGCTGATAATGACATACTTTTCATAGCAGATGAAGTTCAGACAGGTGTCGGCAGAACAGGTAAATTTTTAGCTTCTGAACACTTCGGTGTTAAACCTGACGTCACAACTCTTGCAAAGGGACTTGCCGGCGGTGTTCCGATAGGTGCCTGCCTTGCAGACGAGAAGTGCTCTGAAGTACTCTCCAAAGGAACTCATGGTTCAACATTCGGCGGAAACCCTATTGCCTGTGCCGGCGGTGAAGTTGTCGTTGACAAGGTAACATCAGAAGGATTTCTTGATGAAGTTGCCGCAAAGGGAAAATATATAAGAGAAGAGCTTGAAAAGATTGATGAAGTGGCAGGAACAAGTGGTCTTGGAATGATGATCGGCATTACTCTGAAAACAAAAAAAGCCGCAGATGTTGCCGCTGAATCCCTTAAAAACGGACTTATGATTCTTACTGCAAAAGATAAAGTAAGACTTCTGCCTCCGCTTAACATTACTTATGACGAGATAGATAAAGGTCTTGAAATACTGAAAAATGTTTTGAATGCATAAATTTGAAAGGTTTGGTGAAATTATATGAAACATTTACTCAAAATGCTCGATTTAAGCCATGACGAAATCATTGATATTTTAAATCTTGCTGATCAGCTCAAGTATGAATTAAAGCATGGTATTCCTCATCCGCATCTTAAAGGAAAGTCACTCGGAATGATATTCCAGAAAGCTTCAACAAGAACCCGTGTTTCATTTGAAACAGGTATGTACCAGCTTGGCGGATATCCTCTGTTCCTTTCAGCAAGTGAACTTCAGATTGGCCGTGGCGAACCTGTTCAGGATACAGCACGTGTTCTTTCACGTTACATTGACGGAATCATGATCCGTACATTCGACCAGAAGGAAGTTGAGGATCTTGCTGAATACGGCAATATTCCGATAATCAATGGTCTTACTGACCTCTCACACCCTTGTCAGGTACTTGCTGACCTTATGACTATCCGTGAATTCAAGGGCAGTTTTGACGGTCTGAAAATGTGCTACATCGGTGACGGTAACAATATGGCAAACTCTCTTATCGTAGGCGGACTTAAAGTCGGTATGGAAGTTGCAGTTGCTACTCCGGATAATTACCGTCCGGCACAGGAAGTTATGGACTTTGCAAAAGATTATGACTGCTTCTCAATCACAAGTGATCCTAAAAAGGCTGCTGAAAATGCCGATGTTCTCCTTACTGATGTATGGGCATCTATGGGACAGGAATCAGAATCCAAGGAACGTCATATCGCATTCAAGGGTTATCAGATTAACGATGATATCATGGCTCTTGCAAATAAGGACGCTATAGTAATGCACTGTCTGCCGGCACACCGTGAAGAAGAAATCACAGCCAAGGTATTTGAAGAACACGCTAAGGAAATCTTTGAGGAAGCTGAAAACCGTCTGCATGCACAGAAGGCAGTAATGGTTAAACTCATGGGTTAAAATATAGTATAACATTAAATAAGGACTGTCGGTATACGGCAGTCCTTAAAAAGGTCAGTCACTAAAAAGCGGCTGACCATATTTTTTGATACAAGATCAGTTCAGAGTAATATTTTCAAGACGAAAATCTGCATTTCCGCAGGACGAAATAAAATAAAAATCATCAACTGAAAAAGTGCTGAACACAAGCCCTTCATCGGAAAACTCATAAACAAATTTATTATCCCATATAAATGAAAAGCTTTTCAGGTCAATATAAAGACCTTTTCCACAGCATTTTACATAGCTTTCTTTAAGCGTCCAGAGCTTTATAAATTCCCTGTTATAATCCTCTTTTGAAA
>USJI01000254.1 GCA_900554975.1 uncultured Ruminococcus sp.
CCTGTATTGAAGGCTGATTATACACTCGTTGAGGATTATATCCCAGACCTTTCTGAAAAATGTGAATGTCCGATACTTGCCGTTTACGGAAATGAAGACGAAAAAACAAGAGCAGACGAAGTAAGAAAATGGGCGGATTTCACTGAGAGTTCCTTCAGTGGAAAGGAATACAGGGGCGGTCATTTCTTCGTTGACGAAAACAATCTGAAAAATATCATCGAAGATATCTCAGGAATTCTGAACGCAGATTGTTAAAGCAATAATATATATCTGTACCTATTTACTTTTTGAAAAAGATGTGATATTATAATCAAAAGAAAAATTACACCGAGAAAGAAGGTAAATAAATGCAGAAAAAACAAGTTTTCAATCCTTATCTTCCGCTTGATGAATACATTCCTGACGGTGAACCGCATATTTTCGGAGATCGTGTATATATTTACGGTTCACATGACAAAGAGGGCGGATATACGTTTTGTATGCAGGACTATGTTACATATTCAGCACCGATAAACGACTTGTCAGACTGGAGATATGAGGGCGTTATATACAGCCCGTCACAGGATCCTTATTATCCAAATCTGAAGTATATGTTTGCTCCTGACGTTGTTCAGGGAAATGACGGCAGATATTATCTTTATTACTGCATGGGCGGTGACTATGGAAACGGCGGATACACAAGACCGATAAGTGTTGCCGTCTGTGATACTCCTGCCGGAAAATATGAGTTTCTGGGATATGTCAAAAATCCTGACGGAACTCCGATGATAAAATATATATGCTTCGATCCGGCAGCACTCAATGACAACGGAACAATCCGTATTTATTACGGAACGCAGTATGGCTATGAAGAAGAACCGGATTTTGCTGAAAATGATGAATACATAAACAAGGAAATAGAAATGTTTGGCAGAACAAAGGAAGAAATTCTTTCATATCCGGACAGTATCATGGGACCTTCAATGGTAGTTCTGGAAGATGATATGCTGACTGTAAAGGAAGAAGCAAAGCACATTATTCCGTATAAAGTAAAAGGTACTTCTTTTGAAGAACACCCTTTCTTTGAAGGCTCTTCGATGAGAAAAGTCGGCGATAAATATTACTTTGTATATTCATCATGGCTGAATCATGAGCTTTGCTATGCAACAAGCGATTATCCTGACCGTGACTTCGTATTCGGAGGAACAATAGTTTCAAACGGTGATATAGGATATAAAGGCAGAACCGCTGAAAACAAACTCAATATGACAGGGACAACTCATGGAAGCATAATAGAAATAAATAATCAGTGGTATGTATTTTTTCACAGACTCACTCACAAGTCTGATTACAGCAGACAGTCATGTGCTGAAAAAATTGAAATTTCCCCTGACGGCAGTATTGCTCAGGTGGAACTTACCAGCTGCGGGCTTAATGACGGTCCTTTAAAAGCAGAAGGTTCATATCCTGCTGTCATAGCCTGCAACATAACAAATGGTCATATGCCTTACGGTTCCAACAGTATATATACATTTCCTTTCCCGAATGTAACGCATAGCGGTGATGAAAGATTCATAGCCGAAATCGGCAATGATACACTTATCGGATATAAATATTTTAATTTCAAAAATGTTTTGTCAGTAAGTATCACTGCAAGACGTGAAAGCGATAAAAACAGGGTTGTATATAATGGTCCTGTACGAAGTGATGAACGATGTGAAAAAGAAGCCGAAAGGTGTATTTCACTTGAAACAGTCAGCAGTGAACCTGTATCATATATTGATATTCTGACTGAGGAAAACGGAGAATCTGTCGGAAAGATTATTATTCCGGAAAATTTCAGTGATGACTGGTGTAAACTTACCGCTAAAACCGAGATTCCTGACGGAATACACCCTGTTTATCTGATATATCATGGAAATAACAGAATTCAGCTAAAGGAAATCAGTTTTAATATCTGATAAAAATATCCTGTAATATAAAAACTTCCGGTAACCATTATCTGTGGTCATCGGAAGTTTATTTTTTATTTGTTTAAAGTACGCTTTAAAGAAACAAGGTCAAATACATCTGCTTTCCCGTCAGAATTCATATCAGCCTGAGTCAGATTTTTCTCTCCGAGTTCCTTTTTACCAGCAAGATATTTTTGCAGAAGAACTGCATCATCAGCATCAACACGACAATCAAGGTTTACATCGCCGAGAGGATAAACACCATTTTCAGGTTCATCACCCCAGACAAGTTCGCCATCTACATATGCCGTAACCTTCTTTGTTACTGCCGCTGCATCATTATCATCTTCAAAACTTATAAGATCAGAGTAACTGTAATCGTTGGAGGAATCCCATACAGTATCATATGTATCAGGATTCATTTTGTTCAGAAGTCCGAACTGATATACACGGTTTCCATAAAAATTACAGTTTTTCCATGCCACTTCAATGTAGTAAGTTCCGTTGTTATCAAATTTTACAGGATCCGATATGGTCGCATGGCTTTTGCCATCCGTAAAACTGTTTTCCTGATCATAATCTATTCGTGTTTCAATAAAGCTTATATCTTCACCCTTTGCTATCTGCTCAGATATATTAAAGAAATATCTTACACGAAGGTCAC
>USJI01000255.1 GCA_900554975.1 uncultured Ruminococcus sp.
TAACCAGATTTTCAAGATTGTCCGAAATTTTCTTTGCCGAATCAGCTGTTTTGGCACTTACAGGCAGAATGTAAAAACGGTTCTCATTTTCTGTTGTTTTATCAGGTTCAGCATATTCTTCAAGAAGTGCCATAGCATTTGCACCGCCAAGCCCTACTGAAGATGCAATTACCGTAAAAGGTTCATGCTGACTGTATTCTGATATGCGGTCACAAACCTTAATTTTGCCGTTTTCCAGACAGCTATTCGGACTGCTGAAATTTATAGTTGGCAAAAATGTCCTGTTTTTCAGCATCAGAACCGTTTTAATAAAATTGCATATGCCCGATGCCACACCGGAATGACCTATATTAGATTTTACTGAACCAATCAGCAGATTCTTTTTTCTTGTTTCGGTATCAAAAACCCGTCTGAGTGCATTTATCTCAACTTCATCCCCGACTTTTGTAGCTGTTCCATGTCCTTCAAAATAGTTTATATCATCGGGACTTTTTCCGGAAACACGAAGAAGATTTTCTATGCAGTCAACTCTTCCTTCAACAGACGGTGCAGCAAAATTTTCTTCGGTGCCACGTCCGTCATTGTTTATAAATGTACCGTCAATAACAGCCAGTATATTATCATGTTCAACAACTGCTTTTTCAAAATCTTTTAATGCTACTATTCCGGCAGCTGATGAGGGAACAAATCCGTCTGCATTTTTATCATATGGTCTTGTAATGCCACATGATGACATTGTTGTTATGTAATTATATCCTTCCTGTTCAGGGTCAGCTGAAACAGCACCTGCAAGTGCGATTTCGCAGTCACTGTTTCTTATGGCAAGACACGCCTGATGTATGGATGTTATTGCAGAGGCATAAGCATATTCGCTTATTACTGCCGGACCTTTAAATTTAAAGTAATATGCAATATCTTCACATCTTGATGCAAGGTATAATTTAAGCTGGTGATATTTTCTGTACCAGTTTTCGCCGGACTGCATTATATTATTCCATACATAAACAGCATCATCAAAGCTCAGATACAAGCCAATTTTGTCCTGACCCGATTCGTTTCTGATTCCGGCATTATCAATCACTTCTTTTGTAAGTTCCATCATGATTTTTGAACCGGGATCCATATTTCGTGCCTTTTTAGGATATATCTCAAAAAACTCTGCATCAAATTCCTTTAAATGCGGAATCTGTCCATAGGCTGAAATAAAATTCTTCCGGTCAGACTCAGGATTCCTTGTGATACAGTCTTTTCCATTTTTGAGATTTTCCCAGAACTGCTCTGTATTCTCTGCCATCGGAAATCTTCCTGCCATGCCGATAACAGCAATTTTCCTTTTCAGTTCAGACATAATTCTCCCCATTCCATATTTTAATTAAAGAAACCCATTTCATTTAAATATCTGAAAGTTATGTCAAACATATCCGAAAGTGTATATCCGTAAATAAGCGGAATATCGTTTTCCATCATAACTTTTCTTGTTATCTCATCTTTTATATATGCTGTCTTTTCGTTTTCATCTTCTGAAACAGTAAAGTTTCCTACCATTGAAAGCATGAATTCATCTTCTGGATTACTGCTCTGTTTAAGTGATTCCATCCACTTGTCAAGTTCAGTATCTTCGAGCGTGTTATCAGTTTTCAAAAGCCACTGAGCCATTCCATCATATGAAGTTTCAATACCTTTCAGATGATAGATATACTGTTTTGCATTATCAGTTTCAGCAAGCCATGCAATATGTCTTGCAAGAATATCAACCGGTGAGAAAAATTCTTCTATATTGGTAAAGCGGATAAGCTTTTTATTTTTCAGCATATATCCCATTATCTGCCATATTATATCATCGGATTCAATAGCACCGGTAGAGGTATCACCCATAAGTCTCGGGCATCTGATAATTACTGCATCAAGTCCGTTTTCTGCTGCATTCTGAACAAGCATATCTGCAGCATAAACAGAGTAGAGATAATCCTTATTTGACATATTTCTTATCATGTCAGTTCCCGGAACAGAATTTTCATCGCATTCAGGCATAACATCTTCTGAAATTGCTTTCAAAACCGCAAGAGATGAAATGTATGCAAGTCTTTTGGCTGTTTTATATGTGCAGAATTCAATTACCCTGTTCGTACCGGTGATGTTTTCATTTCTCAGAATATCATACGATGATACAAGATTCATATTAAGTCCGAAATGATACACAATTGATATATCTTCAGCAAGTTCGTCATAAACAGATAAGTCAAGTCCGAAGTTTTTCTTTGTAAAATCTGCGGCAATAAAAATCACCTTATCCGAAAGCTCTCTGAGGTTATACTTTTTAATCTGTTTATGAATTGTATCAGATACTTCGTCGGCGTCATTAAGATTGCTTATAAAATAAATTTTTCTTTCAGGATACTTTTTATTAAGTTCCTCAGTTACATAAAGGCATCTTAAATCAGGTTTTCCTATAACAGCAATTGAATTGCCGGAATTGTCCGTACAAGTTTTAAGATTTTCCGATATGCTGAAATCCGGAACAATATCATTGGATATCTGTGCTTTTCTTTCAGCAAATATTTTCTCTCTGTCCTGAGAATTATTTTCATAAGC
>USJI01000256.1 GCA_900554975.1 uncultured Ruminococcus sp.
TAAGACTAAAGAAATTGCTTTAAAATATACTGATAAAGTTTATGATTTTGAATGGATAAATGATTTCTCTGCGGCGAGAAATTATGGTCTGGAAAAGGCTGTTGGCGAGTGGTTCATGTTTATTGATGCTGACGAATATCTTGATGAAAACTGTGAAGAAATGATAAAATTTTTTAATATGCCGGAAGTCAGAGCAAAATATAATTCTGCAAGCTTTTATATAAGAAATTATGGTTCCCTTGATTCCAAAAGAGCAGTAAATGAATTTTTAGCTCCAAGAATTGTAAGACTGGTTGATGGAGTTAAGTTTCATGATGCTATACATGAGTGGATTCCTCAGCCTAATCCTCATGGTTTCTTTTCAACAGTTTTTCATCATTATGGATACGCATATGTATCAAAAAAAGAAAAAAAGAAAAAAATAGAAAGAAATTATAAGCCTCTTATGGAGGAATACAAGAAAAATCCAACTGATCTGAGAACTTTAGCTCATTTATGTGATGCAGTTGCTATTGATGGAGAAAATTATAAAACATTTGAGGATATTGAAAAAGTTTATCTGGAAGCACTGGAAGTTGCAAGAAAAAAGCCAAATGAACCATATGCCAATAGTCCATATGTAAAAGCAATGGTATTGTATATAATCAATGATAAATTTGGCAAAGCTATTGAAATTGGAAAAGAATTTCTTGAAAAGCATGATGAAATAAGTATTGCAAATATTGCTGTTTACTTTTTATTGACAAAGGCATATATGAATCTTGAGGACTATGAAAATGCTTTGGAGTCAATTAAAAAGTATTTTGAATATATGCAGAAATACAGAAACAATGAATTGACAATTGTAGAATTGCGTTTCATGACGCTTTCAGGTCTCACTGATTCTGACTATGATGAACAGCTTATGAATGCTGCCAGATGTGAAAACAATCTGGAACATTATGACGAATCTTTGAACTATCTTGAGCAAATAGACCTTGAAGATATGGCTTATTCTCAGCTTAAAGTTTATCTGAATATTGTCCGTGATCTTATTCGCAAAACCGAAAATTATGATAAACTGACAGAGATTTACCAGAAGATAATATCCATGAATGACAAAGATAAAGATTCGATGATACTTTATCTTATGGAGCAGTATTACATGGAGCATCCTTATGAACGTGAGAATTTTGCAAAAGCTCTTTCATCATCAAAGATAAATGCTCCTTACACTGAACTTATGAAAATTGTCAAGCAGGAGAATGACGGAAAGGATATTTCCGACAGGCTGATGAAATTTATTGATTCAGTTGACAGATGGGACGATGGTTATTCCGAGGCGATTTATCTTGCGATGAAACATGATCTGGATATTACTTCGGCTATAAATAAAATGAGCAATAAGGTGCTGAATGAAACTTTGCA
Source organism: uncultured Ruminococcus sp. (assembly GCA_900554975.1). GTDB lineage: Bacteria > Bacillota > Clostridia > Oscillospirales > Ruminococcaceae > Porcipelethomonas. The sequence continues at coordinate 1,408 of USJI01000256.1, forward strand.
GATGATTTCACAGGCACATCTTGAGTTTGCGGAAGTTGCATTAAAATATTGTCAGCCGGAAAAATTTTCAGACAGCATCAGAAAAATGCTGTGGATGGTAACAGCTTTGGAAAATGCTGTAAAAAATGCACAGGAATTGTTATCGGATGATAAGAGTGAACTTTATGACAGGTTTGTAGCTGTGCTATCAGATTATATTCTTAACATTTATAATCCTGACCTGCTTAACCCTGAGGACGTTGAGGTATTGCCGGAGCTTCACAGATTCGGCTATTACATGAATCTTGCACAGGCTTCACTGTACTGCGGAAACGATATAAGTTATATCAGGTGTCTTAAAGAGGCTCTGAGACTTTGTGAACCTATGAAGGACCTTGTTTCACACTATCTCACGGAGTTTGAAAACTCATTGAAGAACTAAGATTATGAAAAGAAAAATTTTAATTGCAGTTTTTTTCGGTATTTTTTTGCTGGGTGCATTTCTTTCACTGACAAGAGGAAATCCGCTTGATAAATCCGTTGGAAGCGTTATTGTCACTAATGGTGAGGAGCGTTTTGAGGTGTCGGGGTATAAAGTCAGTTATAATAACGGAAACAAGAGCAGAAATGTAGAAAATCCGGAATTGAAAGATGTAACAGATACTTTGAAAACTATAGGCTATGGTGACGGGATTTCTGTATCATATAGTGATAAATTTACGGATGTTTCCTATTCGGTTTATGATGAAAATATGAAACCGATAATTCAGAATGAATCCTCTTTGAAAATATCGGGAAGTGAAGGTCAAAAATATTATGTGGAAATTCTTGTTGACTGGGGGAGCAAATCCGAGAGCGTTTCAGAAAAATATTATTTTATAATTCAATATTAAATAAAGCCCTGCACTTTTTAAAAGATGCAGGGCTTAAACTATTTTATTATTTCAGTTTGCTTCCGCAGTTGTCGCAGAACAAATCATTTTCATGGATTTCATTGCGACAGTTCGGACAGAACATAGCCGGCTTTGGCTCGGAAGGAGTGTCATCGGCTTTTTCCGGTGAAATGGCTTCGGAAGTTTCTGTATGTACATTTTCTTCAGCCTTTTCATTCTGAGGGTTTTCGGAAACTTCATCTGTCGTAGCTTCTGTCTGTAATTCGTTTGGTTTTTCTTCAGTAACGGAATTATTTTCATCAGC
>USJI01000257.1 GCA_900554975.1 uncultured Ruminococcus sp.
TCATTTTTAAGGTCACTCCTTAAAATTCTTCTTTACATTATAAATATAATAATTACACTTTCTATTCTGAACATTCCGATGACTTCTATCATAGCCGTTCTGAGTGCTGCCGGACTTGCCGTAGGACTTGCCCTTCAGAACAGCCTGTCAAACCTTGCCGGAGGATTTATAATCCTGTTCTCCAAACCGTTTAAGGCGGGGGACTTTGTTGAAACAAACTCAGCCTCGGGTACAGTACAGAGTATCAGCATATTGTATACAAAAATACTGACACTTGATAACAAAACGGTTTACATACCAAACGGAAAGGTTGCCGATTCGCAGATAACCAATTACAGCGAACAGGACAAACGGCGTGTTGATATGGAATTCGGAATCAGCTATTCGGACGATGTGGAACGTGCCAAAGATATAATTCTTAAACTTGCTGCCAAACACGAACTGATTCTCAATGAACCTGAACCGCCTTTCGTAAGGCTTGGAAATCAGGCTGAGGACAGCCTTCAGATAATCGTAAGAGTATGGACGGCAACTGAAAATTACTGGCAGGTAAAATTTGACTTTATAGAAATGGTGAACAACGCATTCAATGATAACAATATAACCATACCGTTCAGACAGCTTGATGTACATATTTCATAAAGGAGTATTTTTAAGATGAGTACTGAAAACACACAAAGTCCGAATACACCCCAGCCTGCTCCGGAAGCTCACAAAAAGAAATCACGAAGCGGCTGTATATCAAGGCTTGCAAAAATTATACTCATTTTATTTGTCGTATGGTGGTTTAATAATTGTACAATCAAAATAACTAAGGAAGAAATAACCTCGGATAAGGTGAAAAATGAAATTAAAATTGCGGTGCTGAGCGATCAGCATGCGTCTGATAAACCATTTACAATCAGTAATGAACGGATTATTGATAAAGTAAACAAAATAAATCCGGACGTTGTATGCGTTCTGGGTGATATGCATTCAAGCAACGCCTCCGAAAATGACAAAGAAATTTCAATGAATCTTATGAAAGACATTGTAAACAGCGGATATAAACTTTATTTTGTTCTCGGTGAACATGATGACCGTCATAATTCATATGTATCAAAAATGGAGAAAAACGGAATTGATGTGCTTGACCAGGAATCCGAAACTATAAAGATAAAGGACAGCGAGGTTACTTTTTACGGAATAAGCAATGCTTATTTTTCACCGACATTTGATCTGAACAATGAATTTGACATCGACAGAAAAAAATTCAACGTTCTCCTTGCACATATTCCGATGTACAGCGACTATGAAAAATTCGGTGCAGACCTGACACTTTGCGGCGATACGCATGGCGGAGTGATACAGGTTCCGTTTCTCGGCCCTGCATATTACAATGGCAAAATCCTTCCGGAACTTTTTGACGGAAGCGAAAACGTTTATGATAAAGGTCTTTTCAAATATTCCGGAGGATATATATTTATAACATCCGGAATCGGCAATTATCCCGTACCTGCGAGGTTTAACAACCGTCCTGAAATAGGTGAAATCATCATAAAACCTGAATAAAATAAACTTTTTGAAGATATTTTACTGTTTTTTGTTTTAATTTGATTTTTTTCTTGCAAAATGAAAAAAAATAGTGTATAATAATAGTCATGTATTGATTAAATTTTAACATAGGAGAGTGCTGTTATATGGATTTAATGACTTTGTATTCCATGGCTGAAAAATTAGGCATCAGCTATGTAACCGCTGTTGTCATTACGGGTCTGAGCGTTGTTTTCCTGGCGCTTATACTTCTGATCATTTTTGTTTGGGCATTCGGTAAGATCTTTACTGCAAAAAGCAACAAGAAATCTGCACCGAAGGACGCTCCGAAGCAGCCGCAGGCAAAACCTGTTTCTGCACCGGCAGGTGCACCTGCACAGGCTGAAAATGAACAGGACGAAATTATTGCCGTAATCTCTGCAGCTGTGGCCGCAATCGGTCAGGCAGAAGGAAAAACCTACAAGGTAAAATCTGTCAGAGCTGTAAGAAACAAGCCTTCAAGATCTGTATGGTCATTGGCTGGTATTCAGAATGATACAAACCCATTCTGAAAAGCGTAATAATTAAAGGAAAGGATTTTATTTTATGGGTGAAGTACTAAGAATATTTGTAGATACCATAAAAGATCTTGCTCTTTCCAGTGGTATAGCTCATATGGACTGGAAAAGCGGAGTAATGATTATTATATCATTCATTTTTATGTATCTCGCAATTGTAAAACAGTTTGAACCGCTTCTTCTTCTGCCGATTTCATTCGGTATGTTCCTCACAAACCTTCCTGAAGCCGGAATGTATCATCCGGAACTTTGGGCAAATGCCTCAAATATAGATTTCGGACAGGTTCTGCACGAGGGCGGATTGCTTGATATTCTGTATATGGGTGTTAAGCTGCAAATTTATCCACCGCTTATCTTCCTTGGTATCGGTACAATGACAGACTTCGGTCCACTTATTGCAAATCCGAAGAGCTTCCTTCTCGGTGCTGCTGCACAGGCTGGTATCTTCCTTACATTTATCGGTGCCGCGCTTCTCGGATTCTCAGCT
>USJI01000258.1 GCA_900554975.1 uncultured Ruminococcus sp.
ATAATACGTTATACATGCTAAGTTTATAGCACATGTTTTGACCCCAACATCATATGTATTAGGCTATATCAATAAAAACAGCCTTAAATAAATATCCAGCTTCATAATAACCACGCAAAAAGGCACTTCCCGCCAAGCAGGAAGTGCCTTCTGTTATACGTCTTAAATTAATCTAATGTGTATGGCATTAAAGCGATATGACGTGCTCTCTTAACTGCAACAGTAAGAGCTCTCTGATGCTTTGCACAGTTTCCTGTAATTCTTCTAGGAAGAATCTTACCTCTCTCAGATACATATCTCTTTAACTTATTAACATCCTTATAATCAATAACGCCATTCTTGTCTCCGCAGAATACGCAAACCTTTTTTCTTCTGCGACCAAGCTTCTTCTTCATTGGAGCGTCGGAAGACTTATTTTCTCTGGTATTTGGCATTGTTGTGACCTCCTTATAAAATTTAGTTGCCGAATGGAAGACCTTCATCCTCAACACCGATTGGAAGGTTCATAAAACCATCAGCCGGTGCTGCCGCAGCAGGCATTGGTCTGCTGCCCGGTGCAAAGCCTCCGTTATCGCCGGAACCTGCGCCCTTACTGTCCGCAAATTCCTGATCCTCTACAATAACATCTGTTGTATATACCTTCTGACCGTCCTTGTTAGTATAACTTCCGGTCTGGATACGACCTGTAATCAATACTCTCATTCCCTGATGGAAATACTTCTCAGCAAATTCAGCCGCACGGTCAAACGCAACGCAGGATATGAAATCCGCTGTCTGCTCTCCGCCGTTATCGGTTCTTCTGCCTCTACGGTCAACTGCCAGTGTATATCTTGCAATTGACATCTGTCTCTCGCCTGTGCTGACACGCACATCCGGATCCCTTGTCAATCTACCCATCAAAATCACTTTATTCATAGACTATTCTCCTTTCGGATTATCTGTCACAAGATTATGCCTCTACGGAAACGCAAAGATATCTTACAACGCCGTCCATGATACGAAGCTGTGCCTCAAGCTCTGCCGGTGCAGTAGCAGGTGCATCAAACTCAACGAAAGTATAGAATGCTTCGCTCATCTTCTGAATATCATAAGCAAGCTTCTTCTTTCCCCAATCGTTCACATTAGTTACAGTGCCGCCAAAACGAACGATCATATCCTTCACCTTCTCAAGTGTAGCAAGTCTTGCCTCGTCCTCTAACTTAGCACTGATAACAACTGTTAATTCGTACTTGTTCATGCTTTCTTGTACCTCCTTATGGTCTCTGGCCCTGTAACCTGTGTACAGAGCAAGGAAATAAATAATATATCACAAATGTAGATGTTACCATATACATTCGGATTATGCAAGTGTTTTTTTCACAAAGCCCCTGAAATTCTTTTCCACAAGTCTGCGCGGCAGCATAACCTGATGACCGCACCCCACACACCTGAGTCTAAAATCAGCTCCTACACGAAGAACCTCCCAGTCCCTGCATCCGCATGGATGTGGTTTCTTCATTGTAATAATATCACCCAAAGCGAATTCCATACTTATACCCCGCGCCTTAATTGATATATCTTAAATAATGTAACTTATCAACTTAAAAATCCTGAAGATAATCAATCTTCAGGATTCCATGCTGCTGCAAAAGAGGCGACTGTCGGACTCGAACCAACGATCAGGGAGTTGCAGTCCCACGCCTTACCGCTTGGCTAAGTCGCCATGTCATCAACAGCTTTTACAGTATACCAAGTAATGCTGCTGATGTCAATACCTTTTTTTATATTTTCTATATTTTTTTAAATTTCAGATTATTCCGTAAGCTTTATCTTCTGGACCTTTCTCGAATTGATATACACATACACATCATCACCTGACACAGGCACAAGGCTGTCAATCGCCGTATCGAAGGTGCAGGAGAAGCGTTCCGCTCCGCTAAAATCCTGCATGCGCACATCATTGTCATCATACATAAGGACATTGTCCTGCACGAAACAGTATTTTTTATAATCCGTAGCGACAGGAATAGTTCCTGTCAGGTTTCCCTTTAAATCATATACAAGTATCCGGTATGGATATCCCGATTCATGATTCGGAAATATCAAGCCTATATATTTTGACGAATAAAATATTCCATGTAGTTCATTGTCAAAAACAATATCCGTCATAAGCTTAGGATACTGGGTAATGCTGTATATGCTGAGTTTTCCTGTTGCGACGGCTATAGCTGTGTCCGCCGTCAAAAACTGCACCTTTGGCACAAGCATTCCGTCATACTGATCAAACCCTCCAACCAGTCTCTCAGACATATTCTTTCCGACTTCTCCAAAATTATAGAATGCTATGCTTGTCGATATATCATTGTTTTCAATATCCGTATATGCCACCATAAGCTTAACCGCATCGTTTGATATGCTTATTGACATCGGGATTCCGTTTCCGCTTATATTGGTTTTTATACGATAAGCCTTATCCCCTGCAGTATCATACATATCGATATACTGCGTGTTTCCGTCTTCCAGCATTACAGCAACGCAGCCATTCGCCGCTACGCTAATCGCCGCAATAGGCAGCACCG
>USJI01000259.1 GCA_900554975.1 uncultured Ruminococcus sp.
CATAAAAATAAACCCCTAAAAGAGGTAAATTCATTATATCATATTTTTTTTACTAAGTCAAGCTGTAAATGAAATTTTTTCATAAAAAAGCGAATCTTTTTTAATTCTGTTATATATAATAGTATAAAACTGGTTTTCGGCTGCTTTTTTAAAACATTTTAACGTTAATATTCCGATTTTAAGTAAAAAATACTTGAAGTTTTTTGTGAAATATGATAAAATATATTGATACATGATCTGATTTTCAGCAATCATTTAATTTGAAGGAGTTGTAAACATGTCAAAAATTAAAGTTGTTGTTGTGTTCGGAGGAGCTTCAAGCGAACACGATATTTCTCTGATCTCCGCAACTAACGTAATTGAAAATATGCCAAAGGACAAATATGAGCCTATATGCATCGGCATAACAAAAAAAGGTCGTTGGCTTTACTATCCGGGCGATGTAAGCAATATTGCATCAGGAGAATGGGAAAAAGATCCTGACTGTTCTTCTGCTATCATCTCCCCTGACCCGCTTCACAAAGGAATCATCATAATCGAAAACGGTGAAGCAACAATAAAGAAAGTCGATGTTGTATTCCCTGTTCTCCATGGCAAAAACGGCGAGGACGGAACAATACAGGGACTCCTTGATATGTCAAGAATTCCTTATGTCGGCTGCGGACTTTTAGCATCTGCTTCATGTATGGACAAAGCACACACACATTCTATACTTGATTACAACAACATAAAAACTGCAAGATGGAGAATGCTTACACACAGAAACCTCAATCACCTTGACAAGGAATGCGAAGACATTGCTGATGACCTTGGTTTTCCTCTTTTCATCAAGCCTGCAAACTGCGGCTCTTCAATCGGAATAAACAAGGCTGATGATTTTGAATCGCTCAAAGAAGCTGTTAAAATTGCTTTTTCTCATGACAACAAGGTTATTATTGAAGAATTCATCAAGGGACAGGAACTTGAAGTTGCTGTTTTCGGATATGATTCACCGTTTGCTTCATTTGTCGGCGAAATCGGCAAAAGCAATGACTTCTATGACTATGATTCAAAGTACATAAACAATTCTGTTCAGCTCTATATTCCTGCAAAAATTGATGATGAAAGTGCAAAGGAAATCAGAGAAGTTGCCGTAGAAGCATACAAGGCAATGGGTTGCAAGGGGCTTGCAAGAGTTGACTTTTTCCTTACAGATGACAAACAGGTAATCCTGAACGAAATAAATACAATGCCTGGATTCACACCAATAAGTATGTATCCTAAACTTATGGAAGATCTCGGAATGTCATACAGCTATCTCATTGATAAGCTGATAGAACAGGCTATTGACAATTCAGACAGAAATTACTGATTTTTCAAATAACAGTCAGACTGGAGATACTATTTATGAACAATGACGCTATCGGAGTTTTCGATTCCGGAATCGGCGGGCTTACAGCTGTCAAAGAGCTTAACAATCTTCTGCCGAATGAAAATATCATCTATTTCGGCGACACAGCTCGTGTTCCTTACGGCAGCAGAAGCCGTGAAACTGTAATGAAATATGCCAGAGAAGATATTGCATTTCTCAGAAAATACAAGGTTAAAATGATAATCGCAGCCTGCGGAACAGTAAGTTCAGTTATCGGCAGCACAAAGCTCGTTACCGATATTCCGTTTACGGGTGTAATACTCCCTGCGGCACAGGCAGCCTGCGGTGTAACTAAAAACGGAAAAATCGGAGTTATCGGAACGCCGGCTACAATTAAAAGCGGAAGCTTTGTAAAGGCTATCAGGGGTATAAATCCACATATAAAAGTATACGGAAATCCGTGTCCGCTTTTTGTTCATCTCGTTGAAAACGGCTATACTGACAGGGATAACAAAATCACAAGACTTGCTGCTGAAGAATACCTTGCACCGATAAAAGCTGAAGGCGTTGATACGCTCATCCTCGGCTGTACGCACTACCCTGTTATAAAGGACATAATCGGTGATATCATGGGCGAAAATGTAACCCTGATTTCTTCCGGTGCAGAGGCCGCAAAATATGCTCACAACTGTCTTCTTGAAAAGGATCTTCTTTCCGACAGAACTCAGCCGGGCAAAAATACTTTTTATGCAAGCGACAGCGTTGAACTCTTTGAGGAAAACGCAAAACATTTTCTTGAACATCCTGTTCAGGGAGAAGTTTTCAGTTGCAGTTTAGGAGATTGAAATTGCTAAAAAATAATGTAATAATCGAAATGAAAAGTGTCCAGTTTATTGATAACGAAAAAACTGAAACAGAACTTATCACAAAAGGAAATTATACAAAGCAGAATGACAGCTGGCGTATTTCATATGAGGATTCCGAAGCTACGGGATTTGAAGGCTCTGTTACTGAAATATGCGTTATCGGAAACAAATTTGCTTCTATTATAAGAACGGGTGAAGCACATTCCGACCTTGTTATTGAGCCGAAAAAAAAGCATCACTGTCATTACGAAACTCCGTACGGCTCTATGGATATCGGCATTTACACTCATTCAATCATAAATAAATTAGATGATGACGGCGGAACT
>USJI01000260.1 GCA_900554975.1 uncultured Ruminococcus sp.
AAAGACGAACTCTGGCAATCTTTCTAAGAGCTGAGTTAGGCTTCTTAGGTGTAGCAGTCTTAACTGCTGTACAAACACCTCTCTTCTGTGGAGCCGCTGTGTCAATGCTCTTCTTCTGTAAAGAGTTGTAGCTCTTTAAGAGAGCAGGTGCAGTTGACTTCTTAACTGATGTCTGTCTACCTTTCTTAACTAACTGATTAAATGTAGGCATCTTATTTTCACCTCCTGATTAGAATAATGTAACTTTGGTTGCTTTCGTATCGAAAGTCTTAGAGCGCACAAAAAACACGCTGTTTTTCGCACGCTCTATTAGAATAGCAATTTTTTATTTTTTTGTCAATAGGTTTATTGCAAATTTTGCTGCAGCTTTAACACGTCTTTGCTTTATTGTATAATACATGTTATAACGTAAACCGGCCAATTGCATTCTTGAGTTCATCCGCTATCGCATTAAGCTCACTTGTATAGTTCACAATATCTTCCATAGTATTGTTCACCTGATCGACAGAAGCATTCACTTCCTCAGCCGCAGCTGCGGATTCCTCTGATACAGAAGCAATGCTTGTCATCTCACCTACAACAGCCTCCTTATTCTTCTCCATTCTCTCGTTAAGCTGTGCCACCTCGGACAATCCGTTTATAAGCTGATCTATTGAATTGGAAATTTCTTCAAAAAGCTTCTGGGTATCATTTATAGCATTCTGCTGTTCGGTAATAAGCTCATTGTTCTCCTTCATAGCCTGTTCAGCCTGTGTAGCTCCCTGAACAACCTCGTTGATAATTGCTTTTATCTCATCTGTTGATTTTCTCGACTGATCTGCAAGCTGTCTTATCTCATCTGCAACAACTGCGAAGCCTCTTCCGGCATCACCGGCTCTTGCTGCCTCGATACTTGCATTCAATGAAAGAAGATTCGTCTGGCTTGTGATATCGGCAATCACATCGGATATATAGTTAATCTTGTTTATGCTCTCCATAACTTCTTCCATAACCTGCATTGTGGTTCTGGACTTATCCATGGTAAGACCTGACTTATCAATAAGAAGGTTTACCATCTGCTTACCCTGTTCACTGAGCTTTCCTGTATTTCCTGACATCTCGTTTATGCTGTCCACATGCTGCTTGGTGTCATTAAGGCTTCCTGCAAGCTTCTCAACCTCATCCACCGCCTGCTGCGTGCTTCCTGCCTGATCGGTTGCACCAAGTGCAATATTATGTATGGCTTCCATAACCATATTGGTATTGTTCTTTGTCTCATCGGTGATTGTCGATATATTGCCGGCAACATCAACAATATTCTTGGACTTATTTTCCACATCACTTATAAGCTCAGATATATGTGAGGTCATTTCATTAAAGCTGCTCTCAAGCTGTCCGAATTCATCCCTGCGCTTCGTGGTTATCCTGTGTGTAAGGTCTCCATCTGCTACATTCTTAAGTGCAGACTGCACCTTCTTTACCTCCCTCGCCATGTTAATAGCGACAAAAAGTGCAATCAGGATTCCGATTATACTTCCGAGCAGTCCTGCACCGCTGACAACGCTTGTAATAGCCTTTATGCTGGCATTATTTTCATCCTCGCTCACAACTCCAAGCAGAGTCCAGCCTGTTATCTCATCGGAGAGCACCGATATATACCATTTATGTCCTGATATATTTTCAATATAGCTTGTCTGTCCATCGTCTGATGTCTTACCCCAGAAATCAAATCCGCTGACATCACCGCCTGTAATCGTGTCCTTATCATTTCCTATTATAATCTTTCCGTTTTTGTCTGCCACAAGAACATAACCTGTACTTAAAAGACCGATGTTCTGTACATAGCTCTCAAATGCGGAAAAGGATACATCAAGACCTACCGCACCATAATTCTCTCCATCAATTTTAATCTCCTGTGCGATGGTTATAATCTGCTCGCCTGTCTGAGGGTCAGCATAAGGACCTGTGAAGGTCGCAAATACTCCCGCTCTCTTATCGGAATTTATGCAATCCTTATACCACTGCTTCTGTGTGTTATCCACGCCCTCGGTAAATGTCTTTATTCCCTTTACCTTGCCCTCAACAGTTTCGAGATGCCCTTCCATATAATATCCCTTCGCCGTTGAATAATAGCAGCGCACCGGGCTGTCAACAACCTTAAGTGAAGCGATAAGCGAATCCTGTATGGCAGCCACATTGTCCTCGAATACACCTCTATCCTCGAGGTGCTTTACCTCATTTTTTCTGGTTACAAGATCAACCGGCTGGCTCATGGTTCTCATATAGGTCTGAAACCCCTTGAGTGTTTCGGTCACTGTCTGTGAGCTCGTAAGCTCTATGTTATCCTTCAGAACATTTTTCGTGGTCACTGTCACAAGTACGCCCGTCATAAGCGAAACGCAGAGAATTACCACAAGAAAATAAGCTATAAGTTTCGTTCTGATGCTTCTCACAAAAATTCCTCCTTTTCTTTTGCTCTTACATGTAAATATGTCTTTATTGTGTAAAGCGGACATTCGCAATCCGCTTTCGCTGCTTGCTCATGGACGCAGTCGCATCCCCT
>USJI01000261.1 GCA_900554975.1 uncultured Ruminococcus sp.
TTTTCCAGCCCCTGCCTTTCCGACCTGCCAGTTTACAGATCTGTTATATTCGTTCCACATATGAGTGTATATGCCGTTTTCAGAAATAAGTTTTTCATGAGTTCCGCTTTCAGCAATTCTGCCGTCCGCAAGAACATATATACAGTCAGCATTTGTAACTGTGGACAGCCTGTGTGCTATCATAATAACCGTCTTGTCCTTTGAAAGCTTTTCAAAAGCCTGCTGCACAAGAAGTTCGTTATCAGGGTCTGCAAACGCTGTGGCTTCATCAAGTATCAGTACAGGGGCATTTTTCAGAAACGCTCTTGCTATGGAAAGTCTCTGGGCTTCACCGCCTGATACATAAATACCCTTTGAACCTATCATAGTATTTATACCGTCAGGAAACTTTTCGATTATATCCATGCACTGTGCGTCTTTGAGTGCTTTCATAACTTCTTCATCACTGGCATCGGGTCTGCCCATACGCACATTTTCCAGAATGCTCATTTTCAGCAGTTTACTGTCCTGAAAAACATATGAAACTCTGTTCATAAGCTCACTGACAGATATATTTCTGACATCTGTTCCGCCGATTTTTATTGAACCGCTCTTAACGTCCCAGAAACGTGCAATAAGAGAAGCAAGTGTTGTTTTGCCCCCTCCGGACGGGCCGACAAGTGCAATATGCTGACCTGTTTTTACATTCAGGGAAATTCCGTCAATCGCATTGACTTTTGAATCATCATATGCAAATACTGCATTTTCAATTGAAACATCTGCATTTGAAGGTTTCTTTGCATTTTCTTTTTCAGGAAGAGGTGAAACATTCAGTATACCGTCAATTCTGCTGAGTGCATCCTCAACAACCATATTAGATTCACCTGCGTATGCTATTTTCATAAGTGTTACTGTGAGTACAGAGGAAATAAGAATATAGAAGATAAGATTAAGAATAAATTTATCCGTAACACCATGTCCTGTAAATATATAAGCAGAAATTATCAGAACAGCAAACACAGCATTTGTTGCTGTTGTAAATCCTATCATAGGTTTCATCATGCTTTTGGTATATGAAATTGTCCATTTTTCATATGTATCTATGGCATCTTTAAAGCGTTTGAATGAAAATATCGTCTGACCGAATGTCTTGACAACAGGGATTCCCCTTACATACTCAACTGCTTCAGATGACATGGATTCAAGTGCATTCTGATATTCTTTCATATCAGCTGCCATTTTAGGACCCATCATTGCTGTAAACATCAGTACAAAAGCTATGACAGCAGGTATAAGGCATATGAGTCCGAGACGCCAGTCAAAAGCTGCCATAATGACAAGCAGAGCCACAGGCGTTACCATTGAAACAGCTTTGTCAGGAAGATTGTGTGCGAGATATGTTTCCGTTGCCGCACTTGATTCCGAAACTATCTTTCTTATCTTTCCTGTACCCTCGGATTCAATAAATCCAAGAGGCAGTTTCATGATATGATTCATCGTTGCCATTCTCATATTCGCCTGCACACGAAATGCCGCCAGATGAGAACACATAAGTGCTGCGATATAAAACAGCATAGAAACAAGAGCACTTCCCACTGCGTACCAGCCATATGTTTTTATATGAACTGCCTGACTGAAATCAGGTCTGACTTCAAGTATTTCCTTTATTATACGCCAGACCTCGTAAAACGGAATAAGAGCAATAACCGCACTTACTGCCGCAAGTACCATTGATGCATATGTAAGATACTTATAATTTCCCGCATATGTCATCAGTCTTTTAAACGGACTTGTTTTCTTTTGTTTCAAAACGAAACCCCCTTAAAATATGTTTATTTAGTAATTTATGATATGTTAGCTTAAGCTAACTGATATCCATTTTTTCGGGAGCCGAAATCAGCTCCCTGTTCTTATACTATTCCAAGTACAGCTTTCCAGCCGGCAAAACTGTATTTTCTGATATCATCCATAAAAGATTTTGCTTTGTCAAATTCCAGTTCATGAGATACAATCTCGTATACATACTGCCAACCTGTCCGGCAGATAACATGAATAAACATATCATCAACCGTTTTATCAACTGCAAACTGTATAGCAAATTTTCGGTAATAGCTTTCTTCAATCTCTGCCAGTCTGTCAAAATAATCTTCATATTTTGTACCGGCTGAATGACGGAAAATAAGCTTGAATGCATTAAAATTACTGTATATATATTCAAGGACTTCATCAGTCCCCTGATTGCCGTAATTTATCGCATCTGATACAGCCGACACTCCGGATGCCGCCTGAACTGAATTCATATAGATATTCATAAGGCCATCAGCAGCTGGTTTCACAAGTGCCTCAAAAAGTCCTTCTTTATCCTTGAACCTTGTATAAATGGAATTGGTACTCACTCCGCTTTCTGAAGATATTCTGCGAAGACTTGCATCACGAAATCCATATTTCAGGAATTCCCTTTCTGCACTTTCAAGAAGCGTTTCTGTAACACCTTCTGATTCTTTTCTCATAACTGTTCTCCTTTTTTGTAACGCTGTTATTATAACACTGTTATTTATTA
>USJI01000262.1 GCA_900554975.1 uncultured Ruminococcus sp.
ATATTTAATATCACCTTCCTGCCTGTATGTCAGTGGAGTTCCATTAAACACACCTGATCCCATACACTTTATATTATCTCCGATTTTTATACTTTCAAGTTTATTGCAATAAAAAAAGGCGATGCTGTCTATTTCTTCCAGACTGTCAGGAAGTTCTATGCTTTTCAGGGATGAACAACAGTAAAAAGCACCGTCCTCAATAATTGTGACATTATTTCCGAATTCTACGCTTTCGAGGTTTTCGCATTTTTTAAAAGCATAAAATGGTATAATTTTCAGGCTATCAGGAAGTATTACGTTTTTTAATAATGTACAGTACTCGAATGCATAATCTTCCATTTCTGAAACGCTTTCGGGAACTGTATAGGATTCATCTGCTTTGGCAACAGGATATTTGATAAGTCTTGTTTTATCCTTGTTAAACAGTACTCCGTCAACACTTGTGAAAGTCTGGCTGTCTCCGATTACATTGATACTTTCCAGATTCATATTGATTGAATCAACGCTAAAACCTACGCTTTTCAGATTTTCATGAATTGTCAGAGTTTTCATTGTACATTTGTCAAGTACAGCATATTCTATGTTTGTAACCGGAATACCGTCTATTTCATTCGGAATATCAACTTCTTCCAGATTTTCATCACAGCCGGTAATGATAATATAATCACAATCTTTACCGATGTTAACATCATAATAACTGGATATCTTATATTTAAGATAATCTTCGTAAGTGTATTCAGTATCATAGCTTTCATCAGATTCTTCTGCTGAAATGCTGAAAGAGTTATAAAGCGACTGCTGTCCGGCAATTATCGGGCTTACTGCGCAGGCAACTGCTGTAACAAAACCAATTATTTTTTTCTTCATGTAAATAATCCCTCCTGTTAATTATAAGTATTATTATAGCATTTTTTGGCTTTGGATGTCAATATTTTTATTCTGTATCAGATATTTAAGCATACCGATAGCAAGTATATTATATCATACATACTTTTGAAAGTAAAGAAACCTCAAAAGATTTAATAATAAATATTTTCTGTTATTGCTATTCTGAATAATATCAGAAATCATATCTGTATTTGAATTAAACTTGCTGCTTCAATGCAATATTCTTGAATAAGCCAGCATAATATGCTATAATATTCTTAAACTAAAGAAACGGAGTTATAAAATTAATGATATCAATAATTGCTGCATTTGACCGCAACCGTGTTATCGGAAAAAACGGACGTATTCCATGGAAAATACCTGGGGAACAGAGCCGCTTTCGTGAACTTACAACCGGAAATGCCGTTATTATGGGACGGCGGACTTATGAGGAGATAGGAAAGCCGCTGTCCGGACGCATGAATATTATTGTGTCCGGTACCAAACAGTTTACCGGAGAAAACTGTTATACTGTGGGGTCACTGTCTGATGCAATTGCACTGTCTGGAAAGCGTGATATTTTCATTTCTGGCGGAGCAATGCTGTACGCTGAGGCTATGCCTGTTGCTGAAAAACTGTATCTGACAGAAATTGATGCTAAATTTGAGGGGGATACTTTTTTCCCGGAATTCCCTGAAAATGAATTCAGGAAAGAAACATTAAAAACTTTTAAGGGTGAGATTCCGTATACATATGTGACTTATACACGGATATAGCCGGAATATATTCACCTGTGCTATTGACAATGTATTCCTTATGTGATATGATAAAAAGCAGAAATGGCAGAGTAGTAAACCGAGCGTAAAGTGCCTTTTGGACGGGGAGTTGCCGAAAGGACGAAGGAACTCAGAACTGTATATACAGTTATGCGATGTTTTGCGGTTCGGTTTTCGCATCCCACTGCATACTGGATATTATTAATAAACGGTGTCCTTTATGTGGCGAAAACAGTAAAGGGCACCCTTTTTGCGTCCTTATGACAATATGGAGGAATACAGTATGGATTATACACAGGCAAGGAATTATCTGAACAGTCTTTCAGGAAAAGGAAGTGTGTTTGGTCTGGAACGTATGAGGTCACTTTTGAGTCTGCTTGGAAATCCTCAGGACAAACTGAAATTTATTCACATTGCCGGAACAAATGGCAAAGGGTCTGTGCTGGCATATATATCCACTATTTTAACCGGTGCCGGATACAAAACCGGACGGTATATTTCTCCAACGTTGTTTTCCTATCGTGAGCGTATACAGGTAAACGAAAGAGAGATTGATAAAGATTCTCTTGCAGTTCACGTTACCTCCATTGCTGATGCAATAGAAAAAATGCAGGATTGTCCGACAATATTTGAAGTAGAAACTGCATTGTCTTTTCTGTATTTCAAAGAAAAGCAGTGTGATATTGTAGTGCTTGAAACCGGACTTGGCGGCAGAGAGGACGCTACAAATGTTATCAGCACATCAGTAATGGAAATTATAACTTCAGTCAGTATGGACCATACAGCGGTTCTTGGGGATACACTTGAAAAAATTGCGTCTGAAAAAGCTGGTATAATAAAGCCTGGTACAGTAGTTGTTTCTGCGGCACAGCACCCGGATGCGG
>USJI01000263.1 GCA_900554975.1 uncultured Ruminococcus sp.
TTTTTCTTTAAATAAAAATCCAGAAAGAAATCATAATAATAACATGATAAATTAAAATTCAGAAAGGAGAATTCATATGGTAAAGAGAGTTTATTGTGGTAAAAAGACAAAAATTTATGTACCTAAAACTACTAACCCTCAGATCATCTCATATAAAGGTGATTCGCAATCCAGTGTATCGGAAACAGAGTGTAAAAATATAAAGCGGCAATAAATTGCCGTTTACATATATTGCCAATATTTACTCCATAGACTTTTTTTCATTACAGCTGTTGCATATGCCATATAGTACTGTTCTGGAATTATCCACTTTAAATCCGTGATGCTGTAATATATGCTCATCGAGTGACTTCATATAATCACAATCAATATGAATCAACTTTCCGCATTCAATACATTTAAGATGAAAATGTTCAAGGCATTCATCGCTGTTTTCTATATATTGGTAGCAAGCGCCTGAACGGTCATCTAAAATATATTTTCTGATCATACCTTTGCTGACAAGTTTATCCAGATATCTGTAAACCGTTGCACTTCCAACATTCTCATCGTGTATATGAAGGTAGTTTATAATATCTGATGCAGTCAGATGATGATTTTTGTTTTTGATAAAAAAATTCAGAATTATTTCTTTTTGTTTGGTTTTATAATCTGATGGTCTCATGAAAGTTCCTCCTGAAAAGAATAATTTTATTTTATCATCTGTTTAATAAAATGTCAATAAAATATCCCCCTAAGTCAAATCTTAGGGGGATGAACATTAATTATAGGATGGAAATAATTATTTCTGAGGACCTAAGTCAGATTCTTTAAATATACCCAATACAACGCTTATAACGTCATTTGAGTCTGAAAGGTTAATAATACCTTTTCCGTTTTCATCCTTATCGTAATGTGCATTTGCATTTTCTGTTGCAGTTGCATTTACGAATGGATATTCAGCACTACTTAAAACATACTTGTTAATCAGAACGATATCTGTAGCAGTGATATCACCATCAAGGTCAACATCACCATATTTTACCTTGCTCCAGTCAATAGGATCCGGATCAGCAGTAGTAGTTGTTGTGGTTGTAGTAACAGCAGTTGTAGTTGTTGTAGCAGCTGTTGTTACTGTTGTAGTAGTTGTCTGAGCAGCCTTTACAATAACTGTAACTACAACTTCCTGTCCTTCAGGAGATGTAACTGTGATTGTACCAGCACCTGGAGCTAAAGCTTCAACGTTGCCTGATTTGTCAACTGTAAAATACTCGCCACCTGTTGCAGAAGCTGCTACGAATGTACAACCGTCAACACTTGTTGTAAGCTGTTTCTTTTCGCCAACTGTGATTTCAAACTCAGAAGGGGAAACTGTAAGTTCTTTTTCTTTGCTCTGGAAAGTATAGAAGTCAATAGAATCAAGAGTTACATTTGCAATTTCATTACCGTCTTTGTCACCGCCATACCAGTAACCGAACATAAGATTACCAAGTTCAGAAACAAGATCTACATCATTTCTTACAACATCTGGAAGAATCCACATGATTTCAAATGATTTTCTTGTTCCGTCATCAAGTACTGTGATATTTCCCGGCTGATACCAACCCTTTGTTGCCATTGGGTTTTCAATATCTGTTGAGATACCAACACCGAACTGCATTTTTTCAACGCCTGTGCCGGATACAGTAAACTTGATTGCTGAAAGCTTATCTCTTTCCTTAAGGCCTAAATCAGCAAGATTTAATTTAATCTGATTTTTTGTATCATCAGTACCCATTGTGAGCTTCTGATTTGTCTTTTTGTTGATAGTTTTATTATAAGGAACTGTCATTTTTCTTGTGTATGTGCATGAAGCACCTGTAAGTTTTACAGTTTCAATTTCCTTATATTCTTCGCTAGAACCATCCTGTCCATACCAGAACTGAATACCTACAGCACTGTCAGATCCTTTAGTAACCCATTCCTGAACACTCTTTGGTACATCCCAGACAATCTTAGCATAAGTACCTGCATCTTCAACAGTATAACCAGTTGCATAATCATCAATCAGGAATTTGTCACCGTACTTTTCTACCTCTTCTTCACCCTGGTCATTGTACCAGTAACCGTCTTTACCTTTAACAGATTCTGTATCAGCTACAGAATCCTTTTTAACGTTGATACCGCCGCCATACATAAGCTTCTTCATATCAACATCAGATTCTATAACATAGTTGAATGACTGGAATGTAACATTGTCAATATCTGCTATATTGAACTCACCCCATTTAAACTTGTGTGAATTAATCGGATCCCCTTCTTGCCATTCCTTGGCATCAGGGTCTTTGTTGTAAGGAGCATATAGTTCCTCATCATATCCTGCTGTAAGAGTATAATCTACATCAGAAATTTCAGCTGTGAGTGTGGAAGTGATATCAGCAGTACCATCGCCATTGTCCTTAAATGTACATGTACCGCTCTTGTCATTCTTTGAAACAATAGGTTCTGCAGGTTTTGAAGGATTTTCACCTGAACTGCTACCTGAAGCATCAAGTGCAACTGTTGTTAA
>USJI01000264.1 GCA_900554975.1 uncultured Ruminococcus sp.
CAAAAGCATAAGAAAGACAGCCCTGAAAGCCGATTTTCTCAGCCACTTATTATCTTCCCTCAGAAGCACATAACCGGCAGTAAGTATCAACGGAACATATCCGCCGAAAAGCGATGCAAAAAATATCACAGCCGCCATAACCCTGACAGGGAGTCCTAATTTCGTCTTTTCCATTATGTTTACAAATCTCTTTCCTTTATTTTATACTTTTACACAAAATAAGTCAATAGTTTTGATATAAAAATAATAAGGGTGTTAAATAATACCGATTACAACCAGCTCTGTCTGTGGCTTATTTTCTGTGATTTCAACTGAATTCAATGCCCTCCGGGCACATTCGCTCAGGTTGGAAACGGATGAGGAATAGAGCGTCATAACAGTGTCGCCCTTATCAGTATATTCACCTTTATGACGATTTAATATTATTCCCGCTGTACTGTCAAGCTTTTCGCCCTTTTTCTTTCTGCCTGCACCTGTCATAAGTGCCGCCATTCCGATACCCTCGCTGTTTATTCCGCTTATATATCCTGACTTTTCAGCTTTGACTTCATAGCTGTATTTCGGTTTTCCGAACAATGAATAATCGTCAGCCGCTTCCGGATTTCCGCCCTGTGCAGAAATCATATCCTTAAACTTTTCAAATGCTTTTCCGCTTTCGATGGTATCTTCAGCCATTTTTCTGCAATGAGCAATATCGCCCTTTCCTGCAAGTTCAAGCATATTTGCCGCAAGTTCCATACAGAGTTCATAAAGACGTCCTTTTTCTTTTCCTGAAAGTATATCACAGACTTCCATTACTTCAAGGGCATTTCCGACAGCATTTCCCAGCGGTTCATTCATGTCAGTTATCATTGCCCTGCATTTCTTTCCGGCATTTTTTCCGACTCTTACCATAAGTTCTGCGAGTTTCGCCGCATCGTTTCTGTCTTTCATGAAAGCTCCGCTTCCCGTCTTGACATCAAGCAGTATACAGTCAGCACCTGTTGCAAGTTTTTTACTCATAATACTGGAACAGATAAGCGGTATGCTGTCAACCGTTGCGGTAACATCTCTGAGTGCGTAAAGTTTTTTATCCGCAGGGACAAGATGTCCGCTCTGGGCAATTATTGCCACACCGTTTTTATTTATAATGTCAATATAACGTTCAAAGTCAATGTTTACTTCAAACCCCGGAATGCTCTCCAACTTGTCGATAGTTCCGCCTGTAAATCCAAGCCCTCTGCCGGACATTTTCGGAACATATATTCCGCATACCGCACAAACCGGTGCAATAACAAGGCTTGTTTTATCGCCTATGCCGCCTGTACTGTGCTTGTCAACGGTAACTCCGTTTATTCTGCCAAGGTCAAGAACATCTCCTGAATCACGCATAACCTCTGTAAGACAGAGCGTTTCCTCATCTGAAAGGGAATTAAAGCATACTGCCATAAGCCATGCAGATATCTGGTAATCGGGAATTTCTCCGCTGACATATCCGTCAATAAGCCATTTTATTTCTTCCCTGTCAAGTTTTTCATGGCGTTTTGTCTTAAAGATAATATCACAAACGTTCATAGCTTTCCCTCCCGCAGAATGTCTATAATAGTATTTACGGCATTACCGGATTTAAACGGTAATGCCGCCTTGCAGATAATCTTATAAATTATGAAAAATATTCACAGGTGAATTTCGGGGATTTGAGTCCGAGATAATATCTGAAATCATTACCCTTTATAGTAACCTGTCCGTCAACCAGAACATAAGCCGCATATCCGCCGTCACCCTCAACTATTGACACCCAGTTTGAAGGATCATCTGAAAGTGTTATGCCAAGAGCAGATTCCAGTGAAGCCTTTACATCAGCCGCACTTATAATCTCAGTTGAACCGTAATGAGGGTCACACTGGCTGTCATACTCACAAGGAACACTTCTCAGATAAGGAATGTCCTCATAGAATACATCGTAGCATGAAGCTGTGCTTCCTCCACTTGACGCACTGAACATTGCAAGCGCATATCCGCCGTCATAACATACTGCCTCACCAAGCACAGATTGTACAGCATCAACAATATTCTGTGCAGGGTTCGGCGTTGTGTAAAGGTCATCAACGCTTCCGCCGTGATATTTTATGTATGTATATACTGCAACTGCCTGAGCCTTTATAGCTTCGGTATGCATTGAAGAGCCTATCTCCGTATTCACGACCATTGATACGATATCAAGAGCCGAACCGCTTACACCTCCGGCAGAAATTGTTTCAGTTTCTGCTGTTCCGGAATTTGCTATGTAAGTACCCGGATAATAGTGGTCAAGAATCTGCTGTTAATCCCAGCCACCGTAGGTAGCATAATGATTTGCACCATTCTGGCTCAGACCAACGCCATGACCATAGCCATATGTTGTGAAACAGAAGTTCCCCGGCTGAACATCAGGCCTTTCCTGTTCCTGTCTGTCCGGCACAGGAATCGGTTCGGTTACTCCTCCCCTGTCATCTTCAATGTAATGGGAGGTATCATTATTTATAACTCCCCTTGCAATTATTTCTT
>USJI01000265.1 GCA_900554975.1 uncultured Ruminococcus sp.
TCGGTAAAGGAACAATGATTACTCTTACATTCTGCAAATAAACCCGACTATACAAATAAAAAGGAGAGAGTTTTAAAACTCTCTCCTTTATTTTACTGAAAATTTTCTTTAAGCGCCTGTGCAAGCTGGTCAGGACATGATGTGTTTTTCATTCCACAGTGAATATTTTCAAGGCGTTCAATAACATCCTCAACTTTCATTCCCTTTACAAGAGAACCTATGCCTTTCAGATTCCCGTTACATCCGCCGATGTACTGAACATCCTGAACCACTCCATCCTCAACTTCAATATTTATCTGTCTTGAACATACACCTTTTGGTATATATGTAATTTTCATTATAAATCATACTCCTTTTTTCTTGCAACACCTGATTTTATTGCAGCTTCTGCAACTGCCTTTGCAACTGCCTTCGGGATTTCTCTGTCAAACGGGTCAGGAAGAATATTCTCTGCATCCAGTTTTGACTCGTCAACACTTCCTGCAATAGAATAAGCCGCCGCAAGTTTCATATCTTCATTTATATCCTTTGCCCTTACAGCAAGTGCACCCTTGAATACCCCCGGGAAAGCAACCACATTGTTTATCTGGTTCGGATAATCGCTTCTTCCTGTACCGATAATAAATGCTCCGGCTTTCTTTGCATCATCAGGCATTATTTCAGGTGTCGGATTTGCCATTGCAAAAATTACAGGCTTTTCTGCCATGCTCCTTACCATATCTTCTGAAACAAGTCCCGGTTTTGATACACCGATAAATGCGTCCGCACCCTTCATAGCATCACTGAGTCCGCCACGAATCTTATTCTTGTTGGTTACCTTTGCAATTTCATAATGTGACGGATTTTCAAATTCATCACCGTCACAGATAATGCCCTTTATATCAACCATTATAATATTGCCGATGCCAAGAGTAATAAACTGCTTTGCAATTGCAATTCCTGCCGCACCCGCACCATTTATAACAAGAGTCATATCCGATATTTTCTTTCCGGCAACCTTAGCGGCATTTATCATTGCAGCACTTGCAACAATAGCTGTTCCGTGCTGGTCATCATGAAATACCGGAATATCAACCTTTTCCTTTAACTGCTTTTCAATTTCAAAACATCTCGGAGCTGAAATATCTTCAAGGTTTATTCCGCCGAAACTTTTTGAGATAAGCTGAATAGTTCTTACTATCTCATCAGTATCCTTTGAATCAACGCATATCGGAAATGCATCAACATCTGCAAATTCCTTGAACAGTGCACATTTACCCTCCATTACAGGCATGGAAGCTTCAGGCCCGATATCTCCAAGTCCCAGAACAGCTGTTCCATCTGTTATAACAGCAACAAGATTGTGTCTTCTTGTAAGCTCATATGAAAGCTCAGGATTTTTTTCAATTTCAAGACAAGGTCTTGCAACGCCCGGTGTATACGCATGAGAAAGCTCGTCACGGCTGTTTACCGAAACCCTTGAAACTATCTCAATCTTACCTTTCCATTCCTTATGCTTATTCAAAGCTGATTCCATAATATCCATTTGAAAAATTCACATTCCTTTATTTTTTATTAGACAGTTTTATAATCCTGTCAAGATTTTCCTTTGATGTTGTATTGCTGCCAAGATGTGTCGGAACTGAATTATACAGTCCATGAAAATCCGAACCTCCGGTAACAATAAGGTTATAACGTTCTGCTATGTCAAGCAGTTCCTTGCGCTTTGATTCATCCGCAGAATAATGATAAACCTCAACCCCGTCTATCTTTTCCTTTTTCGCAAGTTCTTCCAGAAGCTCCACATTATCATAAAGTGCCGGATGTGCCATTACAGCCACTCCCCTTGCCGAATGAATAAGGTCAAGCACAAAATTCACATCAGGGTATTCCCTTTCAACCAGACATTTTCCCGTCTGAAGATTAAAAAGTTCATTATCCAGTTCACCGTAAAATTCCAGTGCATAGCCATATTCAATAAGTGCTCTCATGATATGGGATTTATATATGCTCTTGCTTCCGGTACAGTGTTTCAGAACACTTTCTCTTGTGATAGGATAAAGTTCCATGACCTTATCTATCATCTCTTTTGAACACTCCTTGCGTATCTCGCAGGACTTCAGACAAAGTCCTTCAAGCCTGTCAGGTTTCTTCGGAGCATAACAAAGTATATGCACTTTACTGTTGCGTTGTTTGTCCCATGCGGACATCTCCACGCCCTGTATCATTTTTACACCGTATCTTTCGCCAAGCACACTTGCCCTTGAGAAAGATGAAAGTGTATCGTGGTCAGTGATTGACAAAAAGTCTATGTTCATTCTTTTAGCCTGAACTATAACATCTTCGATTCCAAGTGAACCGTCAGAAAGTGTAGTATGGCAGTGTAAATCGCAAATCATAAAAGACCTCCGTTTCATGTACTGTTTAATAAACAAGGCTCACAGTATTATTTAAATTATACCACAATCTGCGTTTGAAATCAATAGCTTTTTGTTAAGATTACATAAAAGAATAAACAAATCAATTTTAAAAGTACTATGCAA